>JAGTVB010000181.1 GCA_018224385.1 Gammaproteobacteria bacterium | reverse complement strand
GCGTGACCGCGACTGCAGACCTTTTGGCGGCCGAGGCGCTTAATATCATGCAACTGAACAAAATCAACGCCTTGCTGGTGCAAAATAGCGATGGACGTCTGATCGGTGCACTCAATATGCACGATCTTTTGCGGGCAGGCGTCATCTAGATCGGCATGCAGGACATCATCAGATGCGGCGGAAACTCCACAGCCGCTATCAACCGTACCTGAGATGATTCGGCGGCACATTTGGATCGTCCCGCTCCTGTTATTCGCCATGAGCACCGGCTGGTTCGTCCGGCAACTGGACACAACGGCCGGCGACGCTAGCCCAGCTTTGGCAGCAAGCCCGGATTACTACATCGAAGATTTTCAGATGACGACAATGGACGACCATGGGCGCCCCAAGCGACGGCTTGAGGCTGAATATATGGAACATTACCCGGATACAGACATCAAAAAGCTGCGACGCGCCTACCTCGTCGTGTATCAGACCCCTGCCCCCGCCTGGCATGTCCGTGCGTCTCAGGCACGAGTCTCTTCAGATAATCAAGTGATTGATTTAATTGGCGACGTTCGGATCTGGCGTGAGGGAATGTCGGGCGCACGGGAGCTCGAAGTCGAGACCGAGGACCTCACGGTGTACACCCAGACGCACTACGGAGAGACCCTCAAGCCGGTGGTGATTCGTACGCCTCACAGTGAATCCCACGGAACGGGAATGCAAGCGTATCTAGATGAACGCCGCCTGATACTGAAATCACAGGTTCGGACACGATATGAGGCGATGCGTCCTTAGTCTAATTCTCGTCGTCGCCGGCGCTTGTGGTTTCCTGGGCGCCGCTCAAGTACTGGCATTGTCCAGCGACCGCCAACAGGTCATCACCGTCGAAGCGGACCTTGCCGAGGCTGATGATGGGCGCCGCGTAACCGTGTATAAAGGAAGCGTGGTCATTACCCAAGGGAGTCTGCGGATCAGCGGCGACACGGCGACGGTTCACTATAATCGGGAGCGCGATCTTACGGCCCTGGTGGTCGTCGGTAAGCCGGCCCATTTCCGCCAGCAGGTGGAAGGGCAATCCGATTATCAACAAGCGACCGCGCAGCGCATGGAGTACCGCGCCGATAACAACCTCATCATCTTACTTGGGGACGCCCGATCCTGGCAGGGTCGCGAACAGATTACCGGGGACCGAATCGTCTTTGATACGGTACACAATCGCGTGCAGGCACACGCCCAGGCGACCACCAAAGCTTCCGGTAAGCCCCGAGTGCGCATCACCATTTTGCCAAATAAAGAATGAAGCGACACCGTTCAGGCGAGGTCCGCGGCGAACCGCCTTTGGCGGGCCCGTTGCCGTGTGCGATGACGGACCGATGAGCCTTCTCAGCGCAAAGCATCTCGCTAAGCGCTACCAGTCGCATCTCGTTGTAAGGAACGTGAGCCTCACGGTCCAAAGTGGCGAAGTGGTTGGGCTGCTGGGTCCGAATGGTGCCGGAAAGACCACGAGTTTTTATATGATTGTCGGCTTGGTTCGGTGCGACGGGGGCTCGGTCTACCTAAACCGCCAGGACGTGACCGACTATCCCATGCACGCCCGCGCCCGCTTAGGCATTGGTTACCTTCCGCAGGAACCCTCCGTTTTCCGCAAGCTCACTGTGGCGCAAAATATTATGGCTATCCTTGAGGTGCGGTCCGAGCTATCGCGAGCAGCTCGACAGGAGCAGCAGGAGAATCTGCTGCGCGAGCTGAGCATCGGTCACCTTCGTGATCGCATCGGCGAAAGTCTGTCCGGAGGGGAGCGCCGACGCGTCGAGATTGCCCGAGCGCTCGCCTCAGAACCACGGTTTATTCTATTTGACGAGCCCTTCGCCGGTGTAGATCCCATCTCTGTCCTCGATATTCAGCGTCTTATTAAGCACTTAAAGTTCCGTAGCATTGGTGTTTTAATTACCGACCATAATGTCAGGGAAACCCTAGGCATCTGCGACCGCGCCTATATCGTAGGTGAGGGTCTAATCATCGCGGAGGGAACACCGGAGGCGATCCTGGCGCATCAGCGCGTGCGCGATGTTTATCTCGGACAAGAATTCAGGCTTTAGGAGCACCGCCTTGGGGCGCCCGGACTGGCGCACCGTAGCGCGACGCTCACTAGGCAGTTTGTGAAACGGGTTTGCTAGACTAAAATTTCGACAAGGAAGCGCAAAGGCGCAAGTTTTCGAGTATCTTTATGAAGCAATCTCTGCAGCTTCGGTTGGGGCAGCATCTCACCATGACGCCACAGTTGCAGCAAGCGATCCGCTTGCTGCAACTGTCTACCTTGGAGCTGCAAACGGAAGTGCAGCAGGCATTGGAATCCAATTTGATGTTGGAGGAAGCCTCCGAGGAGGAACATACTGGCGGCGGCGGGAATGGGGAAATCGACGCAAAAGACATCGAGGCCAATGTACAACCCGTTGACATTCCGGAACAACTACCGGTCGATAGCGCGTGGGAAGACATTTATGACGCCGCCCCGTCATTGGGCACTGCGCCAGATGATTCAGGACCCGAGATCGAGAGCCAGCGCACAGGCGCCGAGAGTCTGAAGGACCATTTGTATTGGCAGCTCGGACTGAGCTACTTGAGCGAGACGGATAAACTGATCGCCGCCTCCCTCATTGATGCCATCGACGATGATGGCTACTTGCGTGCCCCATTAGAAGAAATCCAACGTAGTGTTGCCAACAACGGTACTGACGTGGCGGAAATCGCCATCGAGGAAATCGAAGCGGCCTTGCACCACGTTCAGCACCTCGATCCTACCGGGGTCGGCGCACGGGATCTCCGTGAGTGCCTGCTGCTGCAACTTCGACAAGAGCCGATCGATTCCCCATGGCGGGACGCGGCAATTCGCCTGGTTGATGTTTTCCTGGATGTTCTGGCTGCCAGGGACTACGCGCAGCTTGCCCGGCGCATGCAGCTCACCAAGGAAGAGCTCCAACAAGTCATCGCCTTGGTTCAGTCCCTGAATCCGCGCCCAGGCGGACAGATTCATCCAGAACCGGTACAGTATGTGGTTCCCGATGTATTTGTGCGCAAGCACAAAGGCACGTGGATGGTTGAACTTAATGCGGAAGCTATACCCAGGCTTCGTATAAACTCGTACTATGCTAGCCTCATCCGACGGGCGGACAACAGTGCGGACAATAACTGTCTGAAGACCCATTTGCAGGAAGCACGCTGGTTCTTGAAAAGTCTCAAGAGCCGCAGCGAGACGCTGTTGAAAGTGGCCACGTGTATCGTTGAGCGGCAGCAGGCATTTTTGGAATACGGGGAAGAGGGCATGAGGCCAATGGTGCTGCACGATGTGGCCGAGGTCGTCGGTATGCACGAGTCAACCATCTCCCGGGTGACCACTCAGAAGTACATGCATACCCCACGCGGAATCTATGAGCTGAAATACTTCTTCTCCTCCCATGTGTCGACGCAAGGGGGTGGCGAGGCGTCTTCCACGGCGATTCGCGCGCTCATCAAGAAGCTCATAGCCGCGGAGAACCCGCGCAAGCCGTTGAGTGATAGCAAGCTGGCGAGCGTTTTATCTGAACAAGGGATTAACGTAGCGCGGAGAACAGTGGCAAAATACCGTGAGGCCATGACTATCCCGTCCTCCAATGAGAGAAAACGTTTGGTTTAATCGGCACGGTGAAGCAACGCGGCGCTTGGCGACCGGGGCCTCTGCCGGCGGGCCATGCAACAGCTTAAGGCCGGTTCAGCGGCTTTGGAACGGGCCTCCCGGGCGCTGAGCCGACAGCTCGATATCTGCACATCTGAAATAAGGAGTGCAAGAAATGCAGATTAATTTAAGCGGACACCATGTGGAGGTAACCCCAGCCCTGCGGGAATACGTCAAGAATAAGCTGCAGCGATTAGAGCGCCATTTTGATAACGTCACCAACGCCTATGTCGTCCTTTCCATTGAGAAGATGCGCCAGAAGGCGGAGGCGACCATCCATGTCTCACGCGGGCATTTGTTTGCGGATGCCATTGACGTTGACATGTATGCGGCGATAGATGCCCTCGCGGATAAGCTTGACCGCCAGATTAAACGTCATAAGGAGAAACTGACGGATCACCACCGTCAAGACGGGGGACAAAAGAATCGGAACGGCACCTAGCGGGTGTTACCGCGCCGATCTTATCGCCTGCGGCTGCTGGTGTTCCTAGCCGAAGGTCTATGCGTATTTCCGACATTCTCACGTCCGATCGCGTTCGTTGCGGGGTTGAGGCGAACAGCAAGAAACGAGCACTTGAGGTTTTAAGTGCTCAGATTGCGCTCGGCGATCCTTCGCTCACGCCAAGGGCTGTGTTTGATTGTTTACTGGCGCGTGAACGGCTGGGGAGTACTGGGCTCGGTTCCGGGATCGCTATTCCCCATGGCCGGTTGCCCAACCTACCCCAGGCGATAGGGGCGTTTATTCGGCTCAAGGAAGCGGTAAATTTCGATGCGCTCGACAATGAGCCTGTCGACCTGCTCTTCGGCCTGCTGGTACCCGCAGAATCAACTGATGAGCATCTGCAACTGTTGTCGCTGCTGGCGGAGGGGTTTAGCGATGAAGCCCTTCGGCAGCAACTGCGCGCCCCTGAGGCCTCATCCGAAACGGTTTTTCTTTTGCTCACACGTGACTTGAGCCTGACGGTTGATCATGCAGTCGAGCCTGACGGTCAAAGAGCTGGTTGAGCTCACTGCGACCAGCCTTGGGTTGAACTGGCTTGCCGGTCAGGCCGGCGCGCAGCGTGAGCTCAACCGCGGCAACGATGTTTCTTCTGCCTCCCTTGTCGGCCATCTCAACTTGGTGCGGCCGTACTGCGTACAGATCCTCGGGCAAGCGGAGTGCCAATACCTTAGGGAACTGACGGAACAACAAAAACAAGATGTTCTTGGCCGGCTGTTCAAGGCAGGGCCATTCTGCATTTTGGTCGCCGATGGGTTGCCAGCGGCTCCTGGCTTGATCACTCACGCCGATCAAAGCGGCTTAGCCCTGCTAGGATCGGCACTCCCAAGCCAGACGCTCGTAGAAAACTTGCGGTATCTCTTGGCGCACCAGTTGGCCAAGCGGACTACTGTCCATGGTGTCTTTCTGGAGATTATGGGCGCAGGGATCTTGCTGACAGGGGACAGCGGCGTTGGCAAAAGCGAGCTTGCCCTGGAACTCGTTACCCGAGGGCATCGTCTAATTGCTGATGATGCAGTCGAGTTCGCTCTGGTGGCCCCGAATACTCTCGAAGGCACATGTCCTCGTATGCTGCAAAACTTCTTGGAGGTACGGGGTCTGGGAATCGTCAACGTGCGGGCCCTGTTCGGCGATAGCGCGGTCAAAATACGCAAGAATCTGCGGCTCATTATCCAATTGCAGGTGATGCATCCGGAGCAGGTGAGGGCCACCGACAGACTGCACGGACTTCGCAGGCGGCGCCCTATTCTCGGGGTTGCAATGCCTGAGATAACCTTACCCGTAGCGCCAGGAAGAAATATGGCCGTGCTCGTGGAATGCACCATACGCAATCACCTGCTGCGTATCAAAGGCTACGATGCCGCGCGCGACTTCAAAGAATCTCAGCGCCGCGCAATCGCAGAGGACCAATCTCAGAATCCGGCCTGATTGCTCGCTTGCAGCCATCCTTGACACGTTAACTTTATGCGACTCATCGTTATTAGCGGATTGTCCGGCGCTGGCAAGAGTGTCGCCATGGATGCGCTGGAGGATCTGCGTTACTATTGCATAGATAACCTGCCGGTCAATCTTCTACCTGCTCTCACGGCCGAGCTTACGCGAGCGGATAAATCGGCTTATCAGCGCGCAGCCGTGGCAATTGATGCGCGCAATCCCGCCAATGCACTCCTGGCCATGCCTGAGATGATCAGAGGCTTGCGCGCCGAAGGTTTAGTTAACGAGCTGGTCTTTCTCGAGGCAGAGGACGAAACTCTCATCAAGCGCTTCAGCGAGACACGACGTAAGCATCCCTTGACGGCAGATGATGTCTCCCTTGCTGAGGCAATTACCCGAGAACGCACATTGCTGGCACCGCTGCGCCAGGAGGCGGATATCTGCATTGATACCAGTCGCACCTCTCTTCACGAGCTGCGCGAGCTGGTGCGTCAGCGGGTAGACCGCCGTCCTTTAAGGCAGCTATCAATTCTGTTCCAGTCGTTTGGATACAAGCACGGCGTTCCACCCGACACGGATATGGTGTTCGATGTGCGCTGTCTACCAAACCCCCACTGGAAACCTCACCTTCGCCCATTGACGGGTCGCGATCAGGAGGTGAAAGCTTTTCTCGAGGCCGAACCGCTGGTACAGCAGATGTTTGAATCCTTGCGTGGGTTCCTCGAAAGCTGGATACCGCACTTCGAAGCGGAAAATCGGGCCTACATGACTGTCTCCATCGGCTGCACCGGTGGACGTCACCGCTCCGTCTACCTTTGCGAGCGTCTGGTGGAGCACTTTCGAGCGCTTCGCCCAGCGGTGTTGGTCCGACATCGGGAGACGCCTGAACTTGAGCAATCTCGGGCTGCATCCTAAACGCTGGCGTTCTCGGTCAGGTATCCGCCTCGGCGCTTTGTCTCGCCTCATCCAGGAGCGATACCGGCTCTCGCGGCTCCAGCGTGGGCCAAGCGGCGAGTACCGCCTGAACCAAAGTTGCTAGCGGAATGGCGAAGAACACGCCCCAAAATCCCCAAAGTCCACCGAAGACCAAGATGGCGACGATAATGGCGACCGGATGCAGGTTAACAACTTCGGAAAAGAGTACCGGAACCAATACATTGCCATCGAGTGTCTGGATCAGGGTATAGGCACCCATGACCCACCACATGTCGGGTCCGAATCCCCACTGAAAGTACGCAATCAGTGCGACGGGAAAGGTAACGGCAACAGCGCCGACGTAGGGAACCAGCACCGATACACCCACCAGCAAACTCAGCAACACGGAAAACTGCAGCCCCATCAGCAGGAAGGTGACATAGGTAACCGCCCACACGATCAGGATCTCGATGAACTTCCCGCGCACGTAGTTGCCAATTTGGCGATTCACATCCCGCCATACTTGGGCCACCAGCTCTCGCTTTTGCGGTAGATAACCGCTCACCCAGTCGAGCAGACGCTGCTTATCCTTCAAAAAGAAAAAGACCAGCAACGGCATGAGAACAAGGTAGACGCCGAGCGTGATTAAGCTGACAACCGAAGCCAGCGACAGAGTCAAAACCCGCTGCCCAAGCATCGCCAGCTCCGCTCGAATGACGCCGATCAAATCGCGGATTTGTCGCTCCTCGACGATGTGGGGATATTTCTCTGGGAGACTCATCAGCACATCCTGGCCTTTGGCGATCATTGACGGCAACTGCTGAAACAACTGTGTAAGTTGCTGCAGCAGAAGGGGCACGAGCGCAAACATGAGAAACAGCAGGACTGCCATGAAGAGAAACGAGACGAGCACGACCGCGAGCAAACGAGGACAGTGCCAGCGCACCAGCCAGCTCACTAAACCTTCGAGCAGATAAGCGATCACCACACTGGCGATCACGGGCGCAAGCATACGTCCCATGATCACGACGATGGCGAACCCAATGACAAGGACAAGCGCCAGCCCGACAACCTGGGGATCAGATAAATGACGTCGGAACCAGTCTCCAATCAGCCGCATGATAGGCAGGTATGAAAAAGACAGACGCTCGCAAGCGTTTTATTGATCGGTCCGTGGTGCCTGTCGGGAACGTGGGTGGAGTGCATGCCTGCGGTTGTCCCCGCGCGCTTCCAGCCCAGCCCTGCAGTGTCAGTTAACTCGCAATACCACTTTGCCAAAGTGCTCGCTCGCTTTCAGCACCCGGTGACCCTCCGCAGCCTGCGCAAGCGGCAAGATGCGGTCCACTACGGGCCGCACCCGCCCGCTTTTCAGCGCCTCTCCGAAACGCTCAATGAAGGAGTTCACGATCGCCGCCTTCTCAACCGCAGAACGCGCCCGTAACGTCGATCCCTCGAGCCGAAGCCGCCGGCGCAGCAGCGTTGCCAGGTCCAACTCGCCACGCGTACCACCAGTAAGCCCGATGACAATCAGCGCACCTCCCATCGTCAAGCACTTAACGTTAGCACCCAGATAACGCCCACCGACGCAATCCAGAATCACGTCAACTCCTTTTCCCTGCGTTGCCGCCAGGACCCGGGGCGCGAACTCTTCAGTATGATAATTGATCGCCACATCCGCACCGTGTTGTAAACAGCGCGCACACTTCTCATCACTTCCTGCCGTGACCAGCACCGTCAGCCCCGCCTCCTTGCACAAGCTCGTGGCCGCCGTGCCGACGCCGCTGCCGCCGCCGTGCACGAGCACACGCCCTTTATCGGGTGGCTTGCCCAGCAGGAAAATGTTCAGAAAAGCGGTGATGAACGTCTCAGGAATAGCGCCCGCTTCCTCGTCTGAAATCGCCGAAGGGACAGGCATCACCGCACCGGCATCCACGACCACTTGCTCGGCATACCCACCGCCTGAGAGCAAAGCCATCGCGCGCGCACCGACCTGCCACCCCGTCACCTCGCGTCCAACCTCCACCACCTCGCCGGCACACTCGAGCCCCAGGAGCGGAGAAACGCCCGGTGGCGGCGGATAGAGGCCCTGCCGCTGCAGGAGATCAGCGCGATTCACGGCGGTTGCCTGTACCCGGATACGCAGCGCGTGCGGAGCCATGACTGGCGGCTCCACTGTTGCGACGCGCAGCACCGATTCATCGCCCGGTTGATCGAATACGATGGCCCGCATACCGCTTTCCTCCTTAGTTTAAGATCAGTTCTTTAGAAGCGCGCTACAAATGTCGCGAGCGCGGGAGTTGCAAGGCGCACGGCGGCAAGCAACCGCAGTGTACCCGGGAGTACAGCAGGAGTGCGAGCCGTCGTGCGACGCCGCCATGATAAGCGCAGTCGCTTTTTGAAAAGCTTCGTCGATTGACAGATCCCGTGATGGGCTATCGATAACGCGTGGGGTCGGCTATTCCGGCCGCTTCAAATCCCCACCGACGCAGCCGGCAGGCATCGCAGCGGCGGCAGGCCCGGCCCGCTTCGTCGGCCTGGTAGCACGACACCGTCAGCGAGAAATCCACCCCGAGACGCATGCCCTCGTGGATGATTGCCGCCTTACTCAGCTTGATGAGGGGCGCGTGAATGCGAAACGGGCGTCCTTCAATGCCGGCGCGCGTGCCAAGGCTGGCAACCTGCTCGAAAGCCGCGATAAAGGCCGGACGGCAATCAGGGTAACCCGAGTAGTCGACAGCGTTGACCCCGATGAAAATATCACTAGCCTCAATCACCTCGGCCCAGGCCAAGGCCAGACCGAGCAGAATGGTATTGCGCGCGGGGACGTAGGTAACAGGTATTCCCTCGCCCGCCTCGGCGGGCACGGAAATTTGTGGGTCCGTCAGAGCGGAACCGCCAATGGCGGTGAGTTCCAGATGCACAACCTTATGCGCCGCGGCTCCCAGGGCCGCTGCTACGCGCTGCGCCGCTCTGAGCTCAGCCCGATGCCGCTGACCGTAATCAACGCTGAGTGCGTAAGCCCGATATCCCCTCGTTTTCGCCATTGCAAGGCAGGTAGCCGAGTCCAGTCCCCCTGAGGTCAGCACCACCGCTTTGTTCGTCGCCTCGGTCATCGAGGAGTCCCGTGTCGTCTCCTTCAGAAGCTGCTTTAAGAATTGCCGTGTGCCTTTGATCTAACGTCCCCGGACATCGCCCCACAAATACTTATGTAGTTGCACCTGAAACCGCACCGGCAGACGGTCAGCCAGAATCCAATCGGCCAGTAACGCCGCATCAAGCTGCCCATGATTCGCTGAGTAGAGCACTTCGCAGCGCCTATCCAGATCGAACCGCGCCAACTGGACCTTCGACCACTCATAATCGGGGCGATCGCAAATAACAAACTTCACCTGATCTTGAGGCCGAAGGCAATCAAGGTTTTCGTAGCGGTTACGATGTCCTTCTCCCGAGCCCGGCGTTTTGAGATCCATGACCAGCACCACGCGTTGGTCCACTGCCGACACGTCAAGGGCGCCACTGGTCTCCAACGAGACCTGGTAACCCGCATCGCAAAGCCGGGAGAGCAGCGTCTTACATGGGGGCTGTACCAGAGGCTCGCCCCCAGTAACGGTCACGTAGCGGGGCGCATAGGCTTCAACGCCGGCGAGGACCGCCTCCAGGCGCATCCAGCGGCCTCCAGAAAAAGCGTAGGCTGTGTCACAGTAAATGCATCGCAGGGGGCAGCCGGTGAGGCGTACGAAGACGGTAGGCCAGCCAACTGAGCGTGACTCGCCCTGCAGTGAATAGAAAATTTCCGTTACCCGCAAACGTGCTTCCAACGTGGACTCTAACGCAACTGTGGCCTTGAGCGCGGCGCCGCCGCTCAGCGTCGATACCGCTTGCCTGGAATACCCTGCCGGCTGCACCGAATCCAATCGAGTGATCGACGTCAATGAAGCGAGGACACACGGTCGTTATAGAAACGCATTATAGAAACGATCAGGCTTGCCATCGCGGCACAGCATGACGGTTCAATCCTATGTCCTGGAATTTGCTCGGTGCTCGTCCCCTGCTTCGCCTACAACAGCCTCTGAACAATGTGTGACTAGCGCTGCTCGTTTTTTGTTCGCTCGAGCCGCTCTTGTGCAAGTCGCGCTACGGCGGTGTTTGGGTAACGCTCTACCAGCGACGTCAGCATGCGCTCCGCCTCGGTTTCTTGGCCGAGCTCATAATAGATATATCCCATCTTAAGCTCTGCGTGACTCACTTTAGGACTCTCGGGGTGGGCCTCACGCAGCTTCTGAAAAGCCTGCATGGCCGCCTCATACTGGCGCGTCACATAATATGCTTCCCCACGCCAATACTGCGCATTATCCGCATAGGCGCCCTCAGGATACTCCTGGAGAAAGGCATTGAGCCCTTCGATCGCCTTTTCATAGTGGCCTTCTTTCAACAGGTTGAAGGCGGCTTGATAGCTTTCTTGCTCCTGGACAGGCGCCACGGACGACATAGCCCCCGCCGCCAATGGCGGGCCTTCCCTTGCACCTGGGACACCGTCCTGAGCCAGGTCGTTGGTCTTCTCCGACGGGATTGTCCCCTCAGTCCCGGCCTCGAAACGACGAAGCCGTCGATCGATGTCGAGATACAGTTCTCGCTGCCGCTCCTTCACCTGTTGCAATGCGTGAGTTTGTAGCTCCGCTTCACCGCGCAATTCCTGCAGTTCCCCTTGCAGTCGCTGCAGCTGCTCCAAGATCTCCACAAGCGCTTGACTGCTAACCAGCCGCTCCAGGCGGGTCAGGCGCTGCTCGACGGAAAGGCCAGGGGATTCGCTCGGCTGCTGCGCCGCCAATGATACAGGAAAACTAACCGCCGCAAGCCAATATCCTGCAGTTCTTACGAGTCGATATGCGTTGAGCATCATGCCCGCCCCGTGTTATTACAAGACCTATCGGGCGGTATACTCCAACTCCACCCGGCGATTGAGCTGCCAGGCGGACTCCTCGTGTCCAAGGGCCGCCGGACGTTCCTCGCCATAGCTGATCGAGACGAGCTGTTGCTCATCAACGCCAAACAACCCCATCAGCTGGCGCACACCGTTAGTCCGGCGTTCACCAAGGGCAATATTGTACTCCCGCGATCCCCGCTCGTCGGCGTGCCCCTCAAGTCTCAAGCGGGCTTGGGGATGTGCCGCCAGATAAGTCGCATGCGCCTCGACAATGGAGCGATCTTCATCACGGATCTCACTGCTGTCGAGGTCAAAATAAACGACGCGCGTGGCCAGGGGGCTTTCGGGATCATCGAGCGGATCGCCCGCAAACGCTCGCGTATCGGACAGGCCCTGGGTGTAAGCGCCCTCCTGAGCATCTTGCGTCGCCAGATCCCCCTCCTCGAGCCCGGTATCCGCGGCGGTCCGATCCTCCACGGGAACACCGGCGTCCTGCGTGAGTCCGCTGCCGGCGCAGCCGGCCAGCAACACCATCCCCGGAATCAAAACCCATATTACCTTACCAAAACCGCTCATCCATTAACTCCATAGCCGTAGAATAGCCGTAAATAAGTCATTCATTGGGTGCCAATGGCGACCATGCCGGTTCCCTGACCTTCCCCAGCTGGACGCCAAGCCGATGCCGCACTCGACCATCGACCGATACGGCGGCAAGCGTCGCCCCCTCAGCATCGGTGGTAGCATAAAGTATTATCCGACCGTTTGGCGCGAAGCTTGGCGATTCGTCAAGCAGCGTGTCGCTGAGCACCTGCAATGCCTTGTCGCCGAGTGTCAGCAACGCCACCCGGTAAGCGTTACCGTCGCCGTGAATAAGCGCGAGCTTGTTACCATCTGGTGCGAAGGTGGCGCGCGCGTTATAGCGCCCGTCAAAGGTCAGCCGCTCCGCTCGGCCCCCGGCTACCGGGATCCGGTAGATCTGAGGGCTGCCGCCGCGGTCGGAGGTGAACACCAGCGATTGTCCATCCGGAGCCCAAGCGGGTTCGGTATCAATGGCTGCGCTGCGGGTCAAGCGTCGCACCTGTTGCGTCCGAAGGTCGAGAATATAAATCTCCGGATTGCCGTCTTTGGACAAAGTCAGCGCCAGCCGCAAGCCATCTGGGGACCAGGCAGGCGCGCTATTGAGACCCGGGGAAGCACTGACCTGCTGGCGAGCACCGCTCGCCAGCTCCTGGACATAAATGCGGGGTTGGTTCGTTTCAAAAGAAACATAGGCGAGCCGGCGACCATCGGGCGACCAGGCCGGCGACAGGAGAGGCTGGCTAGCCTCCACCACCGTGCGGGCGTTCTCGCCGTCGCTGTCAGCGACCTGCAGCGCATAGCGCTTTTCTGCCTCCGCCCCAACGTCATACTCGGTAATGTAGGCGATACGAGCGGCAAAAGCGCCGGGCTCACCAGTGAGTTCCTCGTAGATGAGGTCAGCAATTCGATGCGCGGTGCTTCGCAGTTCCTGCTCAGTCACAGCAAACCGTAGGCCAGCAAGCTGAACACCACGAAATACGTCGAACAGGCGAAACTCCACCGTGTAAGCCCCGTTGGGCTCTGACGCCAGAGCGCCAATGACTAAATTTCCCGTTCCCAGAAGGCGCCAATCGTTAAACTGCACTGCCTCCTTGTCATGGGGCTCGGCCGGCAAATCGGCGCGCGGTACTGGGGCAAACCGCCCGCTTCGCTCGAGATCGGCGGCAATGACCCCGGCAACATCGGTTGGCGGATTGCCCTGAGAACCGGTCCAACCGAAGGGCACCACGGCAATCGGCAGTGCGCCTTCCACCCCTTGCGTGATCTTGATATCCAAGGCCGCCTCGGCGCCATGTGTTAAGAACAGTGCAACGATTACGGCGCCGCAACGCCACAGAAACGGATACCTCAAAGTTCAGTCCTCTGGCTCAAACACAAAATTGAGTTCTCGATCGAACAGCGAAGGGTCCTGGGGTTTTGGCAACGGCGATGACCGATAGACCGCCTCCATTACCGAGCGATCCAGCGCGACGCTCCCGCAGCTACTCGTCACCACCGCGCTCACCACTTCTCCACCCGGGATCTGCTCGACCCGGACACTGCACTTCAGTCCCTTGGGCGTGCCTGCGGGGCGTATCCAGTTGCGCTGCACGACGCCCTGAATCTGCGCCGCATACTGAGCAAGATGACGCTCCCGAAGGCGTTGCCGCTCCCGGTCAAGCGTCATTTGCTCCTGGGCAAGCTGCTCCCTCAGTGTCTGCTCTGCCTGCTGCTTGCGCTGTGCCTCCTCGGTTTTGCGTTTGGCATCCTCGGCGAGCCGTTGTTCCTCTTCGGCCCGCCGCTGCTCGGCTGCCGCCTGCTGACGTTCAGCCTCCGCCCGTCGTTGCTCCGCTGCGAGCAACGCCTGCGCGTGCGCTATCTTGGCCTCCCGCGCCTGCGCCTGTTCGCGCTCGGCCGCCCGCCGCGCTTCCTCTTTTCGCTGCTCAGCAACTTTCATCTGCTGCCGATCGAGCTCCGCGAGTCGCGCAGCCTCCTGCGCTTGCTGCTGTTGCAAAGCAGCTAGTTTTTCCGCTTCTTTTTCTTGTTGTTGGCGAAGCACCTGCGCATGTCGCTGGCGCTCCTCAACCAACTGTTTCTGAACGTCGGCCAGCCGCTGCTCTTCTTGCTGGCGCTTTGTTTGCGCTTGCCGTGCCTGCTCCTGAAGCCGGCGCTGCTCAGCCGCCGCCTGCTCTTGCTTCAGCCGCTCCTGTTCCTGGAGGCGCTTCACCTCCGCCTCAACTTGGCCCTCATCCACCACCACGGCCTGCACCGATTCCACCTTCGGCGCTGCCGGCGCCGGCTCGGGCGCCCAATCCAGCGTCGTGAGCAAAACGGCCACAAACAGTGCATGCACCAAGACGGCATACACCGCCGCACGTCCCTTGTCAAAGAGTGCATGAAACCGGGACGACATTACTCACGCGACTCCGGGGGCTGTGTCATCAAGCCGACGCTCTGCACCCCCGCTTCCTTGAGCACGCGCATCACCGTGACCACCGCACCGTATCTCGCTGCTTGATCGCCCTTCACCAACACGGGTGTCTGTGGGCGGAAGCGCAGCAGTGCGTTGACGCGTTGTACGAGCGTGGTGTGCTCCACTGCTCGTTCAGGGTGATCGCCGATATTCAAATACGCTTGCCCCGCAGCATCCACGGAGACGATAAGGGGTTCATGGTCGGTCGGCGGTAACACTTCGGCGGGGATCCTCGGCAGATCCACTTTCACGCCCTGGGAAAGGAGCGGCGCCGTAATCATGAAAATGACGAGCAGCACCAACATCACGTCGATGTACGGGACGACGTTGATCTCCGAAATCGGCTTCTTGCGTGAACCCTGCATAGCGTGTTTGGTGGAACCTTTGCCTACCCAGAGATCTTAGCCCGGCAGAAAACGACTGCCAGCATTCCCTTGCCTGCGGATCGGGCCAACGCCGTCAGAGCGTGTGAATAAACCGGCGGCGTCTCCCGGCAACGTCGCCCGCTCCGGTTTCTCCACCGCGTCTCAAGCGTGCGCTTGGCGCTGCAGTATCGTAGAGAACTCCTCGACAAAGGTATCGTACCGACTGGTGAGCCGCTCAACGTCGCTGGTATAACGGTTGTAGGCAATCACGGCTGGGATGGCGGCAAATAGACCCATTGCGGTTGCGATCAACGCCTCGGCGATGCCCGGCGCTACCATCGATAAAGTTGCCTGATCGACGTTGCCGAGGGCCCGGAATGAGTTCATGATGCCCCATACCGTACCGAACAGGCCAATATAGGGGCTGGTCGAGCCGACGGTGGCCAGGAACGGAAGATAAATCTCCAATGCATCGGCTTCCCGGCGCAGCGCGACCCGCATTGCCCGCTGCGAACCTTCTAATACTGCCTTAGCATCAAGCCCTCCCTGATTGCGCAGCCTCGCGAACTCTTTGAACCCCGATTGGAAGATGCGTTCCATCGCAGACAAGCTATATTGAGAGGCGTTGATGCGGTTGTACATCGACACCAAATCTTTCCCCGACCAAAATTGATCCTCGAACTCATCGGCGGCTCGTTGCGCACGGCGCATATCCAAGCGCTTGCGGAAAATCATGGTCCAGGACGCCAGTGAAGCGGCCAGCAGCAGCAACATCACGAGCTGAACCAACAAACTCGCATTGAGAACCAAGTCGACCAGCGAAAGACTAGTGTTCACGAGTCAACTCCGATGCGATGGGCGACGGAATGCAACGGGGCCGAAGGGTCGCAGCATCCAGGCAGGCAATTTTCACTTGGCCGTGACACAGGAGCTCACCCTCGAACGAATCACGAGCCACATCTTGAATCAATTCGAGGCTCGCCCGACCAAGCGTCAGCGGTCTGACGCCAACCGCGAGCAGATCACCCAGACGCGCCGGCCTTCGGTATTCCACCGCGAGGCGCGTCACCGCAAACACGAGGCGGTGTTCTCGCACCAATGCCGCCGGATCAAAGCCGCGTGCGCGCAACCATTCAGTGCGGGCTCGCTCCATGAATTTGAGGTAGTTCGCGTAGTAGACGACGCCACCGCTGTCGGTGTCTTCATAGTAGACCCGAACCGGCCAAACAAACGCATCCATCGGGGGTGCCAAGAAATTATTGCGCACAACTTTGCTCGCCTGAGCCTGCATTTAATCAAACAGGTCGGACTCGCGCCAAAGCTCCCCCGTGCCAGGTGCCGCCAAGCCGAAATGCAGCCAGGCGCTGCGGGTTGCCATGCGTCCACGCGGCGTGCGCTTGAGAAAGCCCTGCTGAATGAGGTAGGGCTCGAGGACATCCTCGATGGTACCGCGTTCCTCGCCGATGGCCGCGGCCAGGTTATCCAGACCGACCGGACCTCCATCAAATTTTTCCAGCACGGCGAGTAGCAGCTTGCGGTCCATGACATCGAACCCGGCTCCATCGACCGCAAGCAGCGCAAGCGCCTGCTGTGCCACCGCGCACGAGATCCGCCCGTCCATCTTAACCTCCGCATAGTCTCGCGTTCGACGCAGCAAACGGTTAGCAATGCGCGGCGTGCCACGGGAACGGCAGGCGAGCTCGCGCGCGCCGTTTTCCGTGATATGAATACCCAGAATACGAGCCGAGCGCCGCACGATGACGGTAAGCTCTTCGGGACTATAGAATTCCAAGCGCTGCACGATCCCGAAGCGATCCCGCAACGGCGAGGTTAACAGCCCGGCGCGGGTGGTCGCTCCGACCAGCGTAAACGGTGCCAGATCGAGCTTGATAGAACGCGCCGCTGGCCCCTCACCGATCATGATATCCAGCTGGCATTCTTCCATGGCGGGATAGAGTATTTCCTCCACCATGGGACTCAGGCGATGGATCTCATCGATGAACAGAATATCCCGGGGTTCAAGATTCGTGAGCAGCGCCGCCAGATCCGCCGCCCGCTCGATGATCGGCCCTGACGTTTGGCGCAGGCCCACACCCAGCTCATTGCTGAGTATGTTCGCAAGGGTCGTCTTTCCGAGGCCTGGCGGGCCAAAAATAAGCACATGGTCCAATGCTTCCTGGCGCTGCTTAGCGGCCTGCACAAAGATCTCGAGTTGCTCGCGCACCGACTGCTGTCCCACATACTCGGCCAAGCGCTGCGGGCGAAGGGTTCCCTCCAAAGACGCGTCCTGAGCAATCGCATCCGATGTTACCAAGCGTTCCATGGTATCGCTGGTCTAAGCTTGTTTCGCAAGAACACGCATTGCCTGCGCAGTAATTTGGAAGCGATCATCTCCAGTCGCCGCGGTGCATGATCTCAGGCTTAGCAACTATTTTGCCAACGACTTCAACGCACGGCGCACCAAATCTTCGCAGGCGAGGCCATCTGCCCGCACCAACCGCACGCGCCCGGCCGCATCCTGCGGCTTGAAGCCGAGGGCAACCAACGCACTGACCGCCTCCGCCTCGGCATGCTTGAGCTGCGCCTCGGCACCCGCCAACAGCTCGCTGGGCGGCAGCTCTGGCAGCGCCTGAAGGCGGTCGCGTAATTCAATGACAAGCCGTTCCGCCGTTTTCTTTCCAATCCCAGGTAACTGCGCCAGCCGGGAGATGTCACGCTCGTACACACAGCGAGACAACTCGTCCCCATTCATGCCCGAGAGAATCGCCAACGCCAGCTTAGCGCCAACGCCGCTGACGCGCAGCAGCTGCCGAAACACATTGCGTTCTCCACGGTGCGTGAAGGCATACAGGCTCTGCGTATCCTCGCGTACCAGATGATGGGTAAATACCGTGAGTTCCTCACCCAGTCTCGGTAACAAGGAAAAAGTCGTCATCGGTGCCTCAAGCTCATAGCCAACGCCGTTGACTTCGAGGATGAGATAGGGCGGCTGCTTCTCCCGCAGGACACCGCGTAGCCATCCAATCATAAGATTCTGCTCTCGAACGCACTTCAGGCTTATCCTGGGGACACGGCTGTTTCAAAAACGCCACGAGCGCTGGCAGAGCAAGGCGCACGGTAGCGAGCAACCGGAGTGTGCACGATGGACAGACAAGGTGGCCCGCCCCGTCCTAGAACTCGCCCTGGCAGGGCCAGCTCGCAGCGGTGCAAAACGGCGCCCCGTTATTTTGTGCGGAGCCGCCGCGAAACACCGCCATGACCAGCGCCGTCGTTTTTAAAACAGCTTGGAAGCGACCGGGGGCTTACCGATGGGTCAAGCCGCGCCGGCGCAGCGTCTGCCCAATGTGGGCATGGCAAAGTGCCACCCCCAATGCATCAGCCGCATCCGCTGGGGGTGATTGCGAAAGCCCCAGCAAGACTTTGATCATGTGCTGCACCTGTTCCTTGGTCGCGCTGCCGGTACCCGTGATCGCTTGCTTAATCGCTCGAGGCGCATACTCATAAACGGGCAGTGTCCGCATGGCTCCCGCCAGCACGGCCGCACCCCGCGCTTGGCCAAGCTTCAAGGCCGATTCGGCATTTCTATGCACGAACACCTGCTCCACCACCATCTCGACCGGCTGATGCCGCTCGACAAGGGTAATGATGGCCTCATAGATCACGCGCAGCTTCCCGGCGAGATCCGCACCGCAAACCGGTATGCAGCCACTGGCCACATGCACGGCTCGGTTGCGGGTAAAATCAATGATGCCGTAACCGGTGACACGCGAACCCGGGTCAATGCCAAGAATTCGGGCCACGGCCGCGTCGTGCGTCAGGTTGCTTTCAAGCACCGAGCGCAAAACCCTGGTGCGCTCGAGCTCAATCGCTCAATCAAGCTGAGCCAGGATGTCATCGGAAATATCCGCATTGGAATAGACCTGTTGCACGTCCTCCACGTCCTCCAGCATCTCAATCAGCTTAATAACCCGTCGCGCATCCTCCAGCTCGAGCTGGACACTGGTTGCCGCCAACAGGGTCACCTCGGCAAACACCGGTTCAAAGCCAGCGCTGATCATGGCATCTTTGACGTCTGCGAAGCGCTCTGGGGAAGTAATCACGTCAACCGCGCCGTCCGGATGCGTGATGACGTCATCTGCGCCTGCTTCTAAGGCGGCTTCCATGACTCTATCCTCGTCCGTGCCGACCGGGAAGGAAAGTTGACCCGCTTCCTGAAAGAGATAGCCGACCGAGCCGTCGAGCCCGAGGTTACCCCCGCATCTCGAGAACACATGCCGCACTTCGGCGACCGTGCGGTTGCGATTGTCGGTCATGCAATCGACCATGATAGCCGTACCGCCGGGCCCATAACCTTCATAACGCACCTCGTCGATGTTTTGTGCGTCCTGATCGCCAGCAGCACGCTTTATGGCCCGCTCAACGTTGTCCTTCGGCACGTTGCCTGCCAGTGCCTTCTCAATGGCGCCCCGTAATCGAAAGTTGGATTTCGGGTCCGCACCGCCCAGCCGGGCAGCTACCGTGACCTCGCGGATTAGCCTGGTAAACAGCTTCCCGCGCTTGGCGTCTTGTGCACCCTTGCGATGCTGTATGTTGGCCCACTTACTGTGCCCTGCCATGAATTCCCCTCGACCTATCCTTTGTTTGCCAGCACAAGTTTAGCACCCGGCTGGGTACCCCCGACAGGTCCCCAGCCGAGGCGGTTCAGGGATGACGACGTTCCATCAAGTAACAAAGACAATCCTGGCGCACGATGCGCTCATCCAACGTCAACATGGACGGTATGATGGAGGAGGCCGTCAGCAGCTCGAAACCACGCATGGTGAAGTAGCGCTCGGCCACGTTGATACCCTCCTCATTATGCACTTCCAGCCCCAGCCCGCGGCCTCCATGTGTCCAACCAAATAAGGTTCCTGGCGGCACTTCATGAAAGTTGAGCCGATCCAGATCATCGAGCAGCTGCAGATCCGCCTCCCGCCCATCGAAGCTAAAGCTGACATGGGGCGGTATCCTGACGATGGCCACCGTATGGAACAGATCGATATCGCCGAAAGCAACGGGATGTCTTGGAAGCTCCACCAGGTGCAAACACGCATCGAGAAACTCCAGTACATGGGCCACTCCGTGCGCCTGCCCGGGCTGCCCGGCCTCTATGGTCACCGCCGGACAGAGATTGGCGAAGGCCCGAGACTGCACCGTATCCGGGGTGGTAAAATGCACCACCGTGCGCGAGAACAGGGTGGCAAGATGGAGAAAGGCCGGCTCTAATCGATTGACGCAGGCATAATGCGGGTTCATGCCGGTATTGTTGTGGACATCGACGCTGGCAAATACGCCTCGCTCCCGCATCGATACGAACACTTGCTGCACGATGCGGTGCTCCGGCGTGCTGTCGCCCTTCCAGATGCGATTGTAATCGGGCTGCCCCTCGAGGCGCCGCAGCCCGAAACGAGCCGCCGCCACGTTCGCGATAAATACCGACAGGGCACGCGGCAAGGTCTGTTCTTCATAGCGGAGCAGTAACGCGCGCACCGCCTCCCAGCCGGTATCTTCGTTTCCGTGCAACAGGACGGACAGATAAAGCGCTTCGGAGCGCCTTCCCGGTAGGTGAATGAGCGTAGGGCCTGGTAGGACCTCGTGTAACCGGGCCGCAGGTCGGCTTAGCAGCCTTTCGGGAACGCTTTCCAAGATCGTCAATGTCGCCAGCGATGTCCCCAGGAGTTGCTCCTCCATGTGTGACCGTGATGCTCCACTCGTGCCTGTTGGCCAGGCCTGCGGCAACGGTTTAAACCTATTCGCGCCCAATCATCGGTGCATTCGCCGCACGCCCCATCAGCGGGCTGCCCTTAAAGGGAGCTGCGGGAAAAACGTGGCGAGCGCCGCAGCCGCAACGGGGCGCCCAAATCGCAGGCAACGATTTTGCTCAGTGGTGGCGCTGCGCCACGGCAAGCGTAGCTGTTCTGCAACAGCTTTCCACCCAGTTTCGCTTTGCACGCCATCACCCTACCTTAGGATATGCCGATGCCTTAGAGCATGTTTTAGAACCTTGTGCGCTGGCCATACCTGCGTTGCGCGCTGGTTCGACATCCTCATATACTCCCCTGGTACACTCCGGTTCCTCGCCAGCGTGCGCCTGTTCTGCCTGCGCTCGCTGGGGTTTTAAAACACGCTCTTAGGTAGACATAAAAAAAACTCATTAGTCTCTCAAGGACTCAATGGCCCAATAATAGCCAAAAGCCTGTAGCGGCTAATTTACTTGAGGAGCGGGGGCATGTCGAAAAAGCATCCAATAATTGCGGTGACCGGATCATCGGGCGCCGGCACATCAACGGTGAAAGTCGCATTTGAGCATATCTTTTATCGAGAGAAGGTGAAACCCGTCATCATCGAAGGTGACAGTTTTCATCGCTACGATCGCGTCGAAATGCGAAAAGCTGTTGCCAAGGCGCTGGAACAAGGCCGAAACTTGAGCCATTTTGGCGCTGAAGCCAATCTCTTTAAGGAGCTGGAGGATTTATTTCGCCAGTACGGCGAGACCGGAACCGGGAAGCGTCGCTATTACCTGCACAGCGAGGAGGAGGCGGCGCCATTTAGCCAGGAGCCCGGCACGTTTACGCCTTGGGAAGACATTACCACCGACACCGATTTGCTTTTTTACGAGGGACTCCATGGCGGGGTGACCACGGACGAAGCAAACATCGCCAAGCATGTGGATCTGCTCATCGGCGTCGTACCCATCGTGAATCTCGAGTGGATACAGAAGACCCATCGCGACACCCAAGAGCGCGGCTATCATCCCAGCGACGTTACCGATACCATCCTTCGACGTATGTACGACTACGTGCACTACATTACGCCGCAGTTCTCCCTCACGGACATCAACTTTCAGCGCGTACCGACCGTCGATACTTCCAATCCATTCATTGCTCGCGATATCCCCACGCCAGACGAGAGCTTCGTCGTGATTCGTTTTCGTGATCCGACTAAGTTCAACATGGACTTTCCTTATTTGCTGGCAATGATTCATGATTCGTTCATGTCCCGGCGCAACTCAATTGTGGTGCCTGGCGGCAAAATGGGATTGGCAATGGAGATCATCTTCACCCCCATTATCGATGAGATGATCAAACACCGCGGTTGACGGTCAAAGTGTGAAATTAGCTTATAACTGCGCGGGCCCTGGCCGCGCACTGCGGCGCCCCAATGGTCCCGAGCGATTTTGCGCAGCGGCACGCTGACCCCGCCGGGGCCAGTACCAACCGGTTTTTATGAGGCCGTACCTGGGTAGGTCTTGAGAAGCCGATAGCAACGTCGCCTGGCGGCCAGGGGATGGATACGAGCTTAGCGCTACAGGCGAAGGTAGCGAAGCAGACAACGGAGGACTTCATTTATCGGTTTACGGGCTACCCAAGAGTTTCCACGCACACCACAGCCTTTCTCGACAGCTTTCGGGCCTTCTGTTGGTATACTGGCGTTATCCAGAATAACAAACAAATCCATGCTCGAATCGGGAGAGGCTCGGATGCGCTCAATCCTCTTGTTAAACCCCAAAGGGGGAAGCGGTAAGACAACGCTCGCCACAAACCTCGCTGTCTACTTCGCCCTGAAGGGAAAATCGGCAGCCCTCATCGATTTCGATCCGCAGGGATCGAGTATCGATTGGCTAGCAGAGCGCCCCGCCGATCGGCCTCCCATTAAGGGTATTGCCGCCGGCGAGGGCCGGGTGCGCATCCCAAGCGGTATCGACTACGTGATCATGGATGCCCCCGCCGGCCTGCATGGGGACATGCTGGCGAGCCTGGTGCGGCGTGCCCATACGGTGCTAGTTCCCGTGGTTCCCTCACCTATCGATCTCAGAGCTGCCATTCGTTTCCATGACGAACTGATGCGTCTGAGCGCAGTGCACAAGCGACGGGTTGCCATCGCAACAGTAGCGAATCGGGTCCGTGAGAATTCGACAAACCGGGATCTGCTCGAGGATTTTCTGCGTTCCCTCAAGCTGCCCGACGGCCGTAAGCTGCCGTTTGTCGCCTGCATTCGCAGCAGCCAGAACTATCTGCGCGCGGCAGAGCGCGGACTCGGTATCTTTGAGGGCGCTCCCTCGCTGGTGGCACACGATACTGAGCTTTGGCGCCCGCTATTTAAGTGGTTGAATAGCAAACGGAGCGTACCCAAATAAGCGATAGGCTGGTGACGCCGCCTGGGAAAGACTATTCGCCGACCTTGACTCCCCATAAAGCGGGGCTGCACGTCTAGCCTGTTGGCCCACGGCCCAGAGACTTTCGGCGCCAATGTCCCTATTCAGCGCCTCGTATATCGACCCCGAAGCCCGCTGGTGACGGACGCCGCGGCAGAACCGCCTCAATTTGCTATCAGTTTTCAAGGAGATAATACTGCTAGAAAATTAACCGGTTCTTATTTTTAACCAACGCTATCCCGCGACTTAATTCATGAACTATCGAGTACAGGTTCGGCCAAGCGGTCGAGAGTTCACCGTTGAAGAGGGTGAGAGCGTCTTAGACGCAGCACTGCGGCAGGGGATTGCTTTTCCCTACGGCTGCCGCAACGGGGCCTGTGGTTCCTGTCGTGGCAAGGTGCTCGATGGCGACTTTGCATATCCCGATGGATTACCACCGGCCCTGACCCAGAAAGAAGCGGATCAAGGCTTAGCGGTTTTTTGCCAGGCGCGGGCCGTGAGTGATCTGACCATCGAAGTCGACGCCATGAGCACCGTCCAAGGCATTCGCGTGCGTACGCTGCCGGCGCGCGTCGCTCGCAAGGAGCGCTTGGCCCATGATGTCATTGGCCTCTACTTGAAGCTTCCAGAAGGCCAGCGGCTGCAGTTCTTGGCGGGTCAATACATCGATATCCTGCTGAAGGATGGGCGCCGCCGGGCCTTTTCACTCGCCAATCCGCCGTTTTCGGACGAATACTTGGAGCTGCACGTACGTCAGGTGCCGGGCGGTGAATTCTCCCACTATGCCTTCCATGACATGCACGAAAAAGCGTTGCTGCGTATCCGCGGGCCCCTCGGGAGTTTTTTTCTGCGGGAGTCGTCGCAACGACCGCTGCTGTTCATTGCCGGCGGTACCGGATTTGCTCCCGTGAAAGGAATCATTGAATATGCCCTGGCGCGACGGATACAAAGACCCATCTACTTGTTCTGGGGGGTCCGTGCCCGTCGCGATCTCTATATGCACGAATTGGCTACCCAATGGGCCACAGAGCACGCTCATGTGCACTACCTGCCGGTGCTCTCGGAGCCTGAGAGCGAGGATCAATGGTCTGGACGCACCGGCTGGGTACACGAGGCGGTGCTGGCGCAGTTCCCTGATCCGGCGCCCTACGACGTGTATGCCAGCGGTCCCCCAGTGATGGTTCATGCCGTGCGCGACAGCCTCTTGGCGCGTGGCTTCGATCCCTCCAGAATGTTTTCCGATGCCTTCGAATATGCCTACGTAGACGGCCACAATAACTGACCCGAGCGCCAAATTTTATCAATGCGCAAAAGCCAAATGGACGAACGGTACTATCCAGATCAGATCGAAGCGGACGCACAGCGCTATTGGGAGCAAGCGAAGTCCTTCGAAGTCACAGAACGCCCGGAGCGGGAGAAATTCTACTGCTTATCCATGTTTCCCTATCCCAGTGGGCGCCTGCACATGGGACACGTGCGCAACTACACGATTGGCGACGTCATCGCGCGCTATCAACGTATGCTTGGCAAGAACGTGTTACAGCCCATGGGCTGGGACGCCTTTGGCCTTCCCGCAGAGAACGCGGCGGCGCAGAACAATGTCCTTCCGGCGCGCTGGACCGAAGACAACGTCAATTACATGCGCCAGCAGCTCAAGCGCTTTGGCTTCGGCTACGATTGGAGGCGCGAATTGGCGACCTGCGAGCCGGATTATTACCGCTGGGAGCAATGGCTATTTACCCGTCTGTTTGAGCGGAGGCTGGTCTACCAAAGAAAAGCCGAGGTGAACTGGGACCCGGTCGACCAGACGGTGCTGGCCAACGAACAGGTGGTCGATGGGCGAGGTTGGCGCTCGGGAGCCCTGGTGGAGCGCCGCGAGGTGCTGCAGTGGTTCCTGCGCATTACCGCCTATGCCGAGGAACTGCTCGAGGAAATCGAGCGGCTGGAAGGTTGGCCGGAGGCGGTGCGCACCATGCAGCGCAACTGGATCGGACGCTCTGAAGGCGTCGAGCTCAATTTTACCGTTGCCGGTGCCAAAGCGCCCTTGAAGGTGTTCACTACGCGCCCGGATACGCTGATGGGGGTGACCTACCTCGCCGTTGCCAGCGCCCATCCCCTTGCCATGCAAGCCGCCGAGCACAACACCGAGATTCAAGCCTTTATCCAACAATGCGCGATGACCGGCACCGCCGAGGCGACCTTGGAAACCATGGAAAAGCGGGGGATGCCCCTTGGCTGCTTCGCCCGGCACCCCGTCACCGGGGAATCACTGCCGGTTTGGGTCGCGAACTTTGTGCTCATGGGATACGGCACGGGTGCGGTGATGGCGGTGCCCGCTCATGATCAACGCGACTTCGAGTTTGCCAGCAAGTACCGCTTGCCGATCCGGCCTGTGGTCTTTCCGGCAGACGGTCATGCTATTGATATGCGTCAGGCGGCCTTTACCGAAAAAGGCATGCTGCGCGACTCTGGACCTTTTTCAGGGCTCGCCTCCGAAGAAGCCTTTGACGCCATCGCCCAATACCTCGAGGCGCGTGGCCACGGCCGCAAGAGGGTCAATTATCGACTCCGGGACTGGGGCATCTCCCGTCAGCGATATTGGGGAGCACCGATACCTATTATTTACTGCCCGCACTGCGGAACCGTGCCCGTTCCTGACCACGACCTGCCGGTGGTTCTGCCGCCGGTCGTCTCTTTCGAGAGCGGCGGCTCACCGCTGGCGCGCCTGCCGGCGTTCTACGAGACCCCTTGTCCGCAATGCGGCGCGCCGGCAAGGCGAGAGACGGATACGTTTGATACGTTCGTCGAATCCTCCTGGTATTACGCGCGGTATGCGTGCTTTGATAACCGCCAGGCGATGCTCGACCAACGGGCGGACTTCTGGCTGCCCGTTGACCAGTATGTGGGTGGAATCGAGCATGCCATCTTGCATCTCCTGTACGCTCGCTTCTTTCATAAGCTCCTGCGCGACGTGGGACTGGTACAAAGTTCGGAGCCCTTCGCCAATCTGCTCACGCAAGGCATGGTGCTGAAAGACGGCGCTAAAATGTCCAAATCGAAGGGCAACGTGGTCGACCCTGAATACCTCATCGATCAGTACGGAGCCGATACCGTACGCCTCTTCATGATGTTCGCCGCCCCGCCCGAGCAGTCGTTAGAGTGGTCCGACAGCGCCGTCGAGGGGGCGTACCGTTTCTTGAGGCGGCTGTGGAAGCTGGTCGCGTCACGCGCCGATCAGGGTGCCGGCATCCCGCTTCAACCGAGCACGCTCAGCGAACCACAGCGATCCTTGCACCGCCAGATCCATGAAACCATCGCCAAAGTGTCCGACGACATCGGGCGGCGCTACACCTTCAATACCGCCATCGCGGCGGTGATGGAATTGGTCAATCACCTGTCTCGCTGGAACGACAACACGCCCCAGGGTCAAGCCGTTTTTCGAGAAGGCGTCGAGAGCGTGGTGCTGCTTCTCTGCCCTATCGTCCCCCATATCACCCACGCACTGTGGCAGGCCCTCGGGCACCCGCAAGCGCTGGTGGACGAACGCTGGCCAGTAGCGGACCCCGCCGCCTTGGAGCAGGAAGCGATAAAATTGGTGGTGCAGGTCAATGGGAAGCTGCGCGCTCATATCCTCGTCGCACGCGAGGCGAAGGCCGCGGATATCGAAAAACAGGCCCTCGAAAACCCCAACGTGCAGCGGTTTATTGCTGGAAAACCGATCAAGAAGCTCATAATGGTTCCGGGCCGGCTGGTCAACATTGTGGTATAGGAGCAAAACGAACGTTGGCCAAGGGCATCGTTGCGTGAGCGCCACATTGAGAAGTAAGGTCGTGCCCCGAATCTCTAGGCAGCCGAAAGGACCCAAAGTGCCGAACCGATGATCATGACCGCGAAACCCATCGGCAGTCCGCAACAAGCCCTCCCTGAGCAGCGCCGCACTCTTGCCGTATGGTGCTGGATGGTGCTCCATCTGCTAGCCCTTGGAGGGTGCGGATTTCATTTGCGCGGCAGCGTGCTGCTACCTGTTGGCGTCGATACCATCCACCTGCAAGTGCCTAACACCGAGCTTGCTGAAGAAATCAAACTGTTGTTAGCCGCAGGTGAAACGTCCATCGTTCCCACCCGGGAGGATGCCGATCTCACGCTCATCGTCGCTGCCGAACGCTTCGACCGGCGGCTGTTAGCGGTGGATTCCAAAACCGGCAAGGCCCGCGAATTCGAGCTGACGTACACCTCATCCCTTGAGGTGCTGGGCAAGGAGGGACAAGCCGTGGTGCCGTCACAGACCATCTTCCTTGCGCGTGATTTCGTGTTCGATCCGGACGCGGTTATCGGCAGTAACCGTGAGGAGGAGGTCATCTATTCAGAGATGCGGCGCGAAGCGGCCCGACAAATAATGGCGCGCATGCAAGCCGCGCTGAATCCCTAGAAGTCGTTTCAATCATGTCGCGCGCGCCGGCAGAGTAACGCGCAGGGCGGGCAAACGGTGCAGCTACGACTCCATCAACTGGCCTCCCATCTGGCGGGTAAGCTGGCGCCGATCTACCTGGTAAGCGGCGATGAGCCGCTGCAGTTGCGTGAGGCGCTGGATCACATCCGCGCCACGGCGCGGGCCACAGGCTTTACTGAGCGCACCGCCATTCAGGCCGATGCGTCCTTCGATTGGGGCCTGCTCGAGTACTCCGCCGACAGCTTGTCTTTGTTTGCCGAGAAGCGCGTGCTTGACCTGACCATCACCCTGGCCGGGGGCAAAATCGGCGAAGCGGCCGCCCGCGCGCTGGCCAATTATGCGGCCCGTCCGCACCCTGACCATATGCTGATCATGAACACCGGCAAGCTCGAGGCTCACACCAAGAAAAGTCATTGGTACCGTCAGGTGCAGACAGCAGGGATCACCGTAGAAGTGTGGCCGATACCGGCCCACTCGCTGCCTGCTTGGGTAAGGGAAAGAGCACAGCGGCTGGGGCTTCGGTTGACTGACGCGGCAACGCTGTTTCTGGCAGAGCGTGGCGAAGGTAACCTGTTCGCCCTTGCTCAGGAATTGGAGAAGCTCTATCTGCTGCACGGTCCCGCGATCGTCGACATCGACCAGGTGTTTTGCGCCGTAGCCGACAGCGCTCGATTCCAGCCGTTTGACCTGGTCGACAGCACGCTGCTCGGTGATGCGCCCCGTACTGTGCGTATTCTCCGAGGCTTACAGGAGGAGGATATAGCGCCGCAGCTGGTGCTGGGTGCCCTGGCCTGGGAAGTGCGCGCCCTGGCCCGCATGGGGCGGCGATTAGACCGGGGTGAACGCTTGGAGCAACTGCTGAATGCCGAGCGAGTGTGGCGACCTCGCCGCCATGCGCTGCAGAAAGCGCTTGACCGCCACCGGCCGGCACACTGGCTCGATGTCATGGCCGCGGCCGCCGAGGTCGACCGCACCATCAAGGGGCTTGCCCCGGGAAACGTCTGGGATGAGTTGCAGCGCCTGTGCTTACTGATCTGCGGCGTGCGTATATTCCCGTATAATGATGTCAGGGCATAGCAGAGTATGCTCGCTGTGAAATAACGCAAGCTTGCAAAGGTGAGTGACGACACATTGGACTCTGATCTGAGCGTGCCCATGCGAGCCATCGGGCAACAAGCGCGGGCGGCGGCGCGCGTTCTCGCACCGGCATCAACCGCGAAGAAGGACGCCGCACTGCTCGCCATTGCCGAAGCCATCCGGGTCGAGGCAAAGCAATTGCGCCATGCAAACGAGCAAGATCTCCAGGCGGGGCGGGACACCGGCCTTGGCGCGGCGGCCCTGGATCGGTTGGAGCTTACCCCGGAACGCATCGAGTCGATGGCGCAAGGGCTTGAGATCATCGCGTCGTTACCGGACCCGGTGGGGGTCATCGCCGACCTCACCTATCGGCCATCCGGAATTCAGGTGGGTCGCATGCGCGTACCCCTCGGAGTCATCGGAATCATCTACGAGTCGCGCCCCAACGTCACCGCCGATGCCGCGGGCCTGTGCCTGAAATCGGGAAATGCCGCCATCTTGCGCGGCGGCTCCGAGGCCATTCACTCGAATCGGGCCATTGGCCGCTGCCTTGAGCGCGGGTTAGAGGTCGCAGGTCTGCCCGCCAGCGCCATTCAGGTCGTGCAGACGACGGACCGAGCGGCGGTCGGCGAGCTCCTCAAGCTGCAAGGCTATGTCGATGTGTTAGTCCCGCGCGGAGGCAAGGGGCTGGTGGAGCGGGTCGCCCGCGAGTCCCGAATCCCTGTGATCAAGCACTTGGACGGGATCTGCCACGTTTATATCGACGACCAGGCCGATCGTGAGAAAGCGATCGCGGTGGCCTACAATGCGAAGACGCAGCGCTACGGAACCTGCAACACCATGGAAACACTCCTGGTGGCACAATCCATCGCCGCCGAGGTACTTCCCGATCTCGCCGCACGCTACCGCGAAGCGGGCGTAGAGCTGCGGGGCTGCCCGAAAACCCAAGCCCTGTTGGAGGACATCACACCAGCGACCGAGGCGGATTGGGGGACAGAGTATCTCGCGCCGATTTTGTCCATCCGCATCGTGGCCGGCATCGATGAGGCGATCAGCCATATCGAGGCTTTCGGATCGCAGCATACCGACGCCATCATCACCGAAAATCTGGGCAGAGCGCGTCGCTTCCTGACCGAGGTCGACTCCAGCTCCGTCATGGTCAACGCCTCCACCCGCTTTGCCGATGGCTTTGAATACGGGCTCGGGGCCGAAATTGGCATCAGTACGGATAAGCTCCATGCCCGCGGGCCCGTGGGGCTTGAAGGACTCACTTGTCAGAAGTTCATCGTTATCGGAGACGGTCATATTCGCGGATAAAGCGCATCGTGCCTAGTGGCCGAGCCAACCAACCCCCGCCTACCCAAGGCGGGCGCACTGCTTAAGGGTCTGCGTGAAGGTTATTGGTATCCTCGGCGGAACCTTCGATCCAGTGCATTGCGGGCATCTGCGGCTTGCCGTGGAGATGCGCGAGCAGCTCGGCCTGGATGCCGTGCGCCTCATTCCGGCGGGTACCCCACCCCATCGCGCATCACCCAGCGCGAGCGCAACGGCACGGCTTCACATGCTAGAGGCCGCGGTTAAGGGCACCGAAGGACTGTGTGTGGACGCCCGGGAATTCGAGCGCTCGGGCAGGTCCTACATGGTGGACACGCTGCGCTCTGTGCAGCAAAGCTTTCCGCAACACGCCCTATGCCTCATCCTCGGAATGGACGCCTTTTGCGGCCTAGAAAGCTGGTATCAATGGCAACGGCTGTTGCAACTCGCCCACCTCGGGGTGGCGGATCGGCCGGGAACCCAGCCTCCCGAAGAAGGGCAGGTGGCGAGTTTGCTGGCGGCCGCTCGAGTCGACGATGCGGCGGAGTTGCACCGCCGCAAAGCAGGCTGCGTGGTGCTGCGTAACATTCCAGCGATGGACATTTCTGCGAGCCAGATACGGACTCTGATCGCGCGAGGACGATCGGTGCGCTACCTGGTTCCTGACAGCGTCTTTGACATCATCATGACGGACGGTATCTATGCTCATGAACAGTGACCAGCTGACCCAATACGTGGTCTCCGATTTGACCGAGCTGAAAGCGATGGACATCGAGGTGATGGACGTGCGCCCAGTCACCGATGTCACCGATTACATGATCGTGGCCAGTGGCGGATCGCACCGCCAGGTGCTGGCGATTGCAGAAAACGTCGTGCAGCGAGCGAAGGAGCGAGGCCAACGCCCACTGGGTGTGGAAGGAGAACAGCACAGGGAGTGGGTTTTAGTCGATCTCTGCGACGTGGTAGTGCATGTGATGCTGCCGGAGGTCAGGTCCTTGTACCGGTTAGAAAAGCTCTGGGGCGAAACCAATGTCGGTGCCCATCCCGGGGCGATGCAAGAGGCTGCCCGCTAGTCCCGTACTGTGCGCATCTACCTGCTCGCCGTCGGGACGCGCCTGGCGCCCTGGATAACGGCCGGATTTCAAGACTACGCGGCTCGCCTGCCGCGCGAGTGTGCCTTGCGCTTGACCGAAGTACCCACCGCGAAACGTACCCGAAACACGCCGGTAGCAACGGTGCTCGATAAGGAGGGCGCCCGCCTGCTGGCAGCCGTTCCCGACGGTGCTCGGGTACTGGCGCTGGATCGCTCAGGCGAACGCTGGGACAGTCCCACACTGTCCACGGCGATAAACCGTTGGATGCTGGACGGCCGCGACGTCGCCTTGTTAGTGGGCGGCCCTGACGGCCTCGCCCCCGCTTGTCTACAACGGGCGGAGCATTGTTGGTCGCTGTCGCCGCTCACCCTGCCCCACGGCTTGGTGCGCGTGGTGATTGCCGAGCAGATCTATCGTGCTTTCTCCTTGCTGCGAGGCCACCCTTACCACCGCTGATGGCTGCCCCTTACCTTTACCTGGCATCGCGCTCCCCTAGACGACGCGCGCTGCTCCGCCAGATAGGCGTGGACTACCGCGTGATTGCGGTAGCGGTTGAAGAAGTAGCCGCGGCGGGCGAAGGTGCGGAGGACTTCGTATGTCGCATGGCCCTTGAAAAAGCCACCGCAGGTTGGGATTGTGTAAACGGTTTCGGACCAAGCGCCGTGCTCGGGGCGGATACCGTGGTTATGGTCGACGGTGCGCTACTCGGTAAACCGGGAGACGAAGCCGAAGCGCGAAGCCAGCTTTCCCGTCTTTCTGGACGCGAGCACCAGGTACTTTGCGCCGTAGCGATGGTCTGCGCGGCGCACCAGGCCGTGCGGCTCAGTAAAAGCCGGGTCTGGTTCCGGCAGCTCTCGCCGGCACTGATCGAGCGCTATTGCGCCACCGGAGAACCGTTGGATAAAGCCGGCAGCTATGCTATCCAAGGACAGGCGGCGCTGTTCATTCGCCGGCTGGAGGGCAGCTACTCTGGGGTAATGGGATTGCCGCTGTTCGAGACCGGTGAACTGCTGCATGGGGTCGGTCTTCAAGTGCTGTTTGAGTAACGCACATCCAGAGACGCACCCCCCGATTTGAGAGATCCTTAAGAGAGGGTGCCGCCGGACAACGTCGTGCACTGTACCGGCCGCTTCGGGGGAAAATGTCGAGGCCAGGTCCGTCATCAGTAATCAATCGTTCGCCGCCGCAGCCGATAGCATCTCACCGGCCCGAGCGGCCTCGTGCCCCTTTGTAAGTCAATTGCTGCTACCCCCTTCCGGCGCCTGCACATCAGCCGTTCTACGGCCGGAGCATGGGCCATAAGGATACTCTTGAGCACCCACCATGTTGCGTCTCATCAAGAATCTGTTGGCCACCCTCGGCGTGCTGTTTTTGCTCATTCTCTTTGTGCTCTATGCGCGCGGGTGGTACGCGACGCGCGAGTTCGAGCCCGAAGCCGCAGCGGCCTTGGAGAAGTTCGCGACCCGCGCGCTGAGCAGCGATCTGGCCACCGCGGGTATTCTCAAAATTCCCCTTGAAGGCGGTGTCAGTATTCAGCGAGCGATGAAAGCCATGAAACGCGAGGCGGCTCGCCACAAGCTCAAGCTGGTCGCCGAAGGCGTCCCTTCTAACAAAAGGCCCAAACTTGCGATACTCAATTTCTGCAGCGCCGCAGCACGGGATCGACTGTTCGCTTTTAACCCAGCAATCATTCCCTACACGCCCTGTCGCATTACCCTTTATGAAGACCAGGAAGGTATCGTTTGGGCTGCAGCGGTGAACCTCGAGGTGCTCCTTAACACGACCCGCTCGCGCCACCCCGAGGCCAGGGAGTCGGTGGTGGAGCTCCACAATGCCTTGGTTGCCGTGCTACAGGCCGGGGCAAACGGCAAGCCCCTGAACTGAAATACCCGCGTCGGGCCAGCCGCCCCCGAGGCATTGTTCCCCAGCAG
>JAGTVB010000180.1 GCA_018224385.1 Gammaproteobacteria bacterium | reverse complement strand
GTTGCAAACAGATAGAACAACTTCGAGAGAAATGCCATGGCATCGCAGTTTGGTCATGCTCACTGGGACTCGAGGTCCACCTTTACCCGTTGGTAGCCGAAAATCTGTATGCCAGCGAAGCACTGCCGCTATCAATCGAAGACAGCGGCAAAATCCAAAAACATTTTTTGTTGGATGAATTCTATCGGACCGGGGTACTTGTGGCTGGGAGATATCCACTATGGTGGTTAGTGCCCCCCGCTCTTGAGCAAAGCTATGTCGATTTCGTCAACCTTTTGAAAAATCGAAAATTTGTCAAATATTATGAATATTTAGACTTTGGCCCCGTTGCGACCGTGCCTCCTGAGGAATTTCTGAGCGCTGCTTTATGGCAGCTATTTAAAAGCATCTGCTCGCCAAATAAATCCCTACTGAAAGTCTTGCTCCTGGAAACCTATGCAAGAGAATATCCGCAGATCGACCTGTTAAGTCTTCGCTACAAATCAGCGGTCTATAATGGTACGACGGACCTCGACGCACTTGATCCCTATGTGTTGTTATGGGAGAAAGTAGAGGGTTATCTGCAGTCTGCGGGCGATATGGAGCGGCTTGAACTCAGTCGCCGCTGCTTTTATTCGAAGGTTCATGAGCCATTAAGTAAACCATCAGGTCCTACAGCGGTGGCCTGGCGTCGCCGTTTGCTGCAGCGAATCGTCGACCGCTGGGGATGGAACGAAGTTCAGACACAACACCAGGATGATCGGGACCAGTGGAAAATTGACCGGGTGTTACAGGAGCGGCAGGTGGTGACTAACGCCCTGACATCCGTTTATCGGACGCTATCCGAATTCGCACACCGATTTCCGAGCGCGGCTGCTATCAGTGCGCGTGATGCAAGCCTTCTCGGTAGGAAACTGCTTATTGCTTTCGCACACAAGACAGGCAAAGTCGAAATAATTAGCCAAGATATTTCGCGGGATCTCGGTGAAAGCGCCATTTCCATCCATCAGCTACCCTTGGCCCGAAGCGGCCGTGCGTGGCTGCTGTTCCGAGGGATCATTACAACGCTTGACCTCGCTAGACACCAGTCATTGCGACAGTTTCATTCCCTTGTGGAATTACTGGCATGGTGTCATTTTAATGGCGTTGTTACGTCGCGTTCCAATGTCGTATTGGTGTCCCACGATGACTGCGATTACAGGAACCAAGTAAACGAGGCATTCCGGTACTTTCGCCAGCATTTCCCAAACCGTCAAAACATCGTTACCGAGGTTGAAACGCTGGCCAAGCCGCCTTATCTCCTATCGGTAGGGGTTCTCATGAACTTCGGAATAGACCCACTCGAGGCGTATACCAAGAAAGGAAACTACCTCAGCACTCAGCGAGCGGATGCGCTGAACTATAGCTCGGAACAAGCTAATCTCGTTTGCCTGGTGGATTATCTGATGGTCAACAGCTGGGGGGAGGTGCTGACCCAGCAGTTTGTCGGTACCGAAGGTTTTTTATCGTGCCTTTGCCTTCATTTCCGGCACCTAAAGCAACAACCCGAGTTATCGAGCTCAGCCGTCAGCTTCTACTGCTGGAACGCGGGTTACGGCAGACTCATTTCCCAGCGTGTTCGGCAGCTCTTTATGGACCTGACAGCCTGGTTCCACAGCCAGGAAGCCGGGGCTAACAATCACTATATACTGCGAGCGGGCGGCGACTTCCACGCGCTGGCCGGAGGTGATGATGGTGTGCAACATCGCTTCAGTGGTTGTTATCGGCAGCTGCTAGCGTATCTGGCTGATCCCGAGCCCACCGGTACCATTGTCACGGTCGATTGCTACTCCCAAAAGGACTATTACGAATCCGCTGCTAATGCCGACGAGGAAAAGCCTGGGAAGGGGAGGGGAGAGGCTCCGGAATGACGTCGAAGGGGTGTCGTCGGTCCAGTGTGTTCAATAACTCACCGCCTTGCTCGGCGGCGCCAACGGCATTTGTAAAACCGTCTCTGCGCTGAATTGGGTACAGCGACTCCGCTCACTAGCTCTGCAGTATTTGAGTGACCATTGCGGTTCCGTTTCGGGCCGCGTCCATCAGCTGCGTTGTTTCATGCTGATCCTCACCTGATAATCCAAATTTTCGAAGAGCGGCAATCTCCCTAGGAGGAACCGACAGTTGGTGCAGAAGCGTGTCGGCGTTTACACAAAGCTGAGCGGCAACGACCAAATCGCAGTAATCCGCCTCGGCAGATGGATCTCTGAGCCAATCCTCCGCTGCTTCTGCAACCGCCACGATACTGGGATCAAACCCCCACGCCGTCAGTACTAGAACGCCGGCAACGGCTCTAAGTTTTTCAAGCGCCTCTCCTAAGGTACTTGATGCGACCTGTTCCGCGGCGAAATCAGGATAAGTCAATATCGGTACTTCTCCAATGTCATGCACTAAACCAGCCAGAAGGGCGCGTTCCGGATCGAGGGGAGGATGAGCGCGCGCGAGCACGTAACAGAGGGAGGAGACCTGTACGCTGTGCTCCCACAGCGCATACATCCGCGCGCGGAGGAAAGAGGATTTCGCCTGGAATGTATTTTTTACAGCAAGGCTGATGGCTAAATTCCTCGAGGTTTCGAGGCCAAGACGTACAATGGCATCCTTTACCCCGCTAATTGGGCGCTGGCCGCGGTACAATGGGCTGTTGGCAGCGTGCACGATTCTGCCAGCAACAATCGGATCCGCTTGAATGATCCTCGAAAGCTCGGAAACCTTAATATTCGGATCCTGGGCCGCATTTCGGAGTTGCAGCGCCACTTCCGGCATGCTGGGCAGTGTCAACTGACCTGTTTGGCAAGCATCGTAGACTTTTTGAAAAATTTCACTCTCAAGAGAGTTGACCTCGACGTCCTGTACGTCGTATCCAGTGAGGTTTTCCTCGGTTTGCAGCTTTTCTAGGACGGCCTTATCCAAAAGTAATATATCTACCGGCACAGTAGAAAAAGCAAAAAGCTCCGTACTGGTGCCTTGAAATACCGGTTTGAGAGATCGTGGAGTCCCGGCGCGTATTGGTTCAGGGGGACTGGCTTCTGAAACGACTGTAAGCGATCCGTTAATGACATAGACGAGGGATGAGGTTCCCTTAGAGGCATTTAACTTAACTCTGGGTGGTAGTCTTTCACAGCGGACCTCTTCGGCAACTCGTGTGAGGCTTGCATGCGTTAGTGCATCAAGAGGCTCTAACGACTGAAGCAACATTTCGGATACAGAGTCAATCATTCGGCATGGTTCCCGTCGGCCATATTAAATAAGACGCGGGTCTTTTGCTGGTGCGGACAAGATGTTCGCAAATCTACTGCGCTTGGTATCGCGCTGTTGCCCGGCGGCTCGCGCTCATGTATCTCCCCTGCAGGCGGCGATGGTTCGCCACCGTGCGGCTTGCGACTCCGGCATGCACAATATTCTTAGAGCATGTTTTAAAACCTGCTGTGCTTGCCGTAACTGCGTTGCGCGCTGGCTCGAAATCCTCATGTACTCCCATGTACACTCCGGTTCCTCGCCAACGGGCGCCTTGTTCTACCGGCGCTCGCTGGGGTCTTGAAATACGCTCTTAAAACGGCGGCTCAGGCTGTATTCGAATAAGACGACAATCCGCTGGAGCAGTGCCTACCATTGCCGTCGTAAACGTCGCTTTCTGCGCGCGCGCTCTGCATCAGGCTCAGCATTCCTCTAGCGTGGCAGCTTAGCGCTGCAATCAGCTCACCGTTGGTACTGTTTTGCTGGCGACATCGCTGAAGCGTGTCGCGCAGCACATCCCACAAAGTAACAAACGCCGTAGATGGCCTGGTCAGCATAAACTCTCCATGCCTATGCCGGCTCACCGCCGCCCGTAGATGCTCAATTGCGTCTCCCTTTTGTTGAAACCGGCCCTCTAGAGCACCTAGACGTGTGTGCTTTTGTTTTGCGATTTCGAAAAGGTCACTATTCTTCTTTTGCTTCAATGCTGAGTGTTCATGCACGAGAAGCGTGAGTAGAGCTCGTGCTTCCTGTATCAACTCCTCTATTACTTCACAGGTATTTTCTAAAGAGGCATCAGGTAGGTTTGCGGAGAGGTTTGGCATCAACCATGAATTCGTTCGTTGTAAGCTCTATATGTTCTGTGGTTTGCATCAATTCCATGGCGTCTTTCGCGAACAGCATTTCTGCTCAACAGCCATTCAATGCGATACGCGGCCAATTCGTGTGCCCCGAGTAACGGCAACGGGTGTTGGAACTTTAGTAAGTTTGGCTTACCAGGATAATCCCGGGCTGCAACACGACTCCGTCAACCATCCGTGGAGCCCCATGAGGCTTCACCGAAATACGTTTCCCCGTGCTGCCTTCTTCCAACGCCGTGCCGCTGCCGCGCACCTCAATGCCCGGTGATTTGTAAAGCAAGGTAACACGTTCACCGCGGCGAACCACGATGGGATTCTTCAGTACGCTGTAAGTCAAAGGCTGATCCGCAGATACGCTTCGAATCAAATGTTTTCCGACGGCATCTTTTGCCTCAGAGAGAAGGGGCGTAGTGACATGAGTGACGTCATGCTGGTCTAGACGAACATCCTCTGCGCTGATCTTGGAATACCGAGGTAGGGCCTTGTTCAGCACCACCACTCTGGCGTACGTCTTGATGGTGGCCGACACGTATAGTTTCCATGGCTTGCTTCCTGAGCAGCGTATGCCCACTGTGATATTACCGCTCGGGTTTACGCCGGGCGGCAGGAACGGCACAAGAGGCGAACCACAAAGCGATAAACGCAGGCGTGAGTCTAGTTCGCCGATTTGCACGTGTTTTCTACTGCCGTTGTCTTCCACGGAGCTTTGCAAAAATTGTGCGGCGACCTGGCGGATGTCTTGCAATGAGTGGTATTCCAACGGCCAAGCATTCGCTGAGAAAAAGGCTAACCAGACGATGAAAACGACAGCGGGAGCCTGCTTTCTGATACGGTGGTGTGTGTCGCCACCGTGGGCTGCAATGAACGTTCGGTTGCAGGATTGCAGGGACGGCGGGTTCCGCCAAAAAAAACAGCCAGAATGAATGTCTCCAAGTAACACGCTAGTCCCTATATCTATACTGCACAGAGCCTTTTTGGGGCTGGCTCATAGTGCCGCCTTGGTCATTGATACTGCGAAGCACCGCCGACGATTTTGTCTCGCCCACCGTGCGTCTGCGTCTGCCTGCGCTCGCTAGCACTCTCAAATACCTTCTAAACCAGTGTCTACCCAAGCCTTGCCAATACTGACAAGGCTGCCAAGCGACAGGGAAGGTGCAATTCATGTACCGAAAGCGCCTATGCGCACCCGCTGATCGCCGCAGCTGTGGGCGATCCCTGCAAGTAACCTTCATCAATAGGCCGTTATCGAAGAGCATCCACAGCAGATGTTTGTTTATGGCCCTTAGAAGCTGTATTAAAAATGTCGCGAGCGCCGGCAGAGCAAGGCGCACCGTGGCGAAGGACCGCAGTGTACAAGCGAGTACATGAGGATTCTAAGCCGCCGCGCAACGCAGCTATGGCAAGCGCAGTAATTTTTAAACCAGCTTCTTATAGCCGCTCCTCGTTGCATGGGTAACAGCCCCTATCAGGCCAGGCC
>JAGTVB010000179.1 GCA_018224385.1 Gammaproteobacteria bacterium | reverse complement strand
GTGCGCCGACGACGGACCAAGACTTGACGCCCCCGGTATAGAGCAATGCCCGCTTGCCATGAAGCCGCTCACGATAGGGTGCCAGCGCTCGCTCGACTACCGTTTCCTCGCGGGCGATGAGCGCCTCGGTACGCTCCATCAGGCAAGCGTCGCCGATAATCTCAGCAAAATGGCGCAGCGCGCGGGAGGTGGCCCGCACACCATAGAAGCTTCCTTCGAACCAGCGTGTGCCGTAGCGCTCCTCGAGCTTACGAGCCACATTAATCTGCGCCTTGGAACAGACCAGCATGTTGACCTCTGCCCGATGCATGGTCTGCACTTCGCGATAGCGCGCATCGCCCGAGAGCGTACATAGAACACGCAGTCCCACTTCGTCCAGCAGCGGCAGCACATGCCAGAGTTCCCCGGCAATGTTGTATTCGCCGATGAGATTAACATCGTGGACACGAATACCTATTTCGTTCGCTGTCGGCGGCAGCGGATCGGGCTCGCGTGTCCCGATGACGTACTTCACCATGGCCTCACCGGCAATGCGATTGCCGAGGTTTTTGGTCCCGTAAAAGCCGGCTGCATCGATGGGGATGACAGGCACGCCAAAGCGCCGCGCACTGGCCTCGCACACCGCCTCGATGTCATCACCGATAAGGGCGGGCACACAGGTGTTATAGACAAAAACAGCGGCTGGAGAGTAGCTTGAGATGGCCTGTTTGACGGCATGAAAGAGGCGTTTTTCGCTACGCCCCATGATGACATCCTGCTCGGTAATGTCCGTGGTCATGCCAATGCGGTACAGAGTTGGCCCTGTAGAGCGGGTGCCGCGGTTATCCCAGCTGGATCCCGCGCAGGCAATGGCACCGTGCACGACATGGGCAACGTCGGCGACAGGCAGCAAGGCGATGCTCGCTCCGTCGAAGCAACAACCCCCAGCGGTGGCGCCGGGCTGCGGTCGTGCACAACCCGATTTCGATCCCTTATTGTGTCTACAGGCTGGCTCGTCGAGCAGCCGCGCGATCGCTTTCGCTTTCATAACGCCCTCTCACGCCTTTTTCGGGTTCGGGGCAACGCCCGTGCCATAGATCTATTCTTTTGATTTTTATAACTTTATTTCAGTAACAGGTTGTCGCAAAACAGACAATGAAGGTGCCATTGCGCGAACGCCGACAAATTGCCAGGCCCGCAATAAAGAGCGATCGTCCATTGAGCCCCTAAGCGCTTGACACGGCGGACCGTCCGGCTGCACCAGAAGCGATCGCCGATACCCTCCCTCGACTTCCAATGGTGCGGCCAACCATCCCCAGATTTTTCGGAACATGCGCGTCCGTGCGGGTAATATCTGAGCAAATACATCAACTTGATGGCAGGTCGAGCGTGCTTTCACTTGTGGTACGGGATATGCCCTCCATCCCACTGGGAAAGCCATCCAGCGGGTGCATAAACTTTTCTTTCGATGGCCACCAAAACCACACACGGTGTTCCGACAACACCGGTCCATGGCGCTCTGAGACGCCCACCTTGAGGAGAATTCGGCGATGAAACTGGTCACCGCGATCATCAAACCGTTCAAGCTCGACAGCGTACGTGAAGCCTTGTCGAACCTCGGCGTACAAGGCATGACCGTCACCGACGTCAAAGGCTTCGGACGGCAGAAGGGACACGCGGAGCTCCACCGGGGAGCCGAGTATGCGGTCGACTTCCTGCCCAAAGTCAAGATCGAGGTCGCCACGGAGGACCATCGAGTGGAGCAGGTCATCGACGCCATTCGCCAGACTGCACAAACCGGTAAGATTGGCGATGGCAAGCTTTTCATCTTCGAGCTCGGTGATGCAATTCGCATCCGTACAGGAGAGGCCAACGCCGATGCCATCTAGCATGTCCCTATGTGCGCCCGGGGTCATGGCGCTTTGTGCCCGCTACCGCGGCCCCCGGCGCCGAAGCGCATGTGGCCGCCCTTAATCAAATCGGGTCTTTTGAGTATGATTGAGATCTGGTTCCTGCCAAGAGTTCGACCTGATGCACGAGGAAAGTCGACGCCCCGGAAACTTCATTCGGCAGATCATCGAAGCCGATCTGAGAGCACACAAACATGGCGGGCGGGTGGCGACCCGCTTCCCGCCCGAACCGAACGGCTACCTGCATATCGGCCATGCCAAATCCATCTGCCTGAACTTCGGCATTGCCGAGGACTACGGCGGTACCTGTAATCTGCGCTTCGATGATACAAATCCGCACAAAGAGAACATCGAGTTCATCGTCGCCATCAAGGAAGATGTGCGCTGGCTCGGCTACGATTGGCAGGATCGTTTGTACTTCGCTTCTGGTTATTTCGAGCAGCTCTACGACTATGCGCGAACACTGATATACAAGGGCAAGGCCTACGTGTGCGACCTCGGGACCGAGGAGATCCGCACCTTTCGCGGTACGCTCACCGAACCTGGGAGGGACAGCCCGTACCGCAACCGTTCCGTAGAGGAAAATCTCGATCTATTCGCCCGCATGCGGGCCGGCGAGTTTCCCGACGGATCGCGTGTGCTGCGGGCCAAAATCGACATGGCTTCCCCCAATATCAACATGCGCGATCCCACCATTTACCGCATTCGTCACGGTGTCGTGCATCATCAGACGGGCGAAGAGTGGTGCATTTACCCGATGTACGATTTTACCCATTGTCTGTCGGACTCTATCGAGGGCATTACGCATTCCCTGTGTACCCTTGAATTCGAAGATCATCGGCCCCTTTACGACTGGTTTCTGGATGAGATCGGGGTGCCTTGTCATCCTCAGCAAATCGAATTTTCGCGTTTGAGTTTGCAGTACACCCTAACCAGCAAGCGCCGATTGACGCAGCTTGTGGAACAAGGCCATGTGGAAGACTGGGATGATCCGCGCATGCCGACCATCGCCGGCATGCGCCGCCGCGGCTACACGCCCGCTGCCATTCGGGATTTTTGTGAGCGTATCGGAGTAACCAAAGCCGATAACCTCGTCGAGATGAGCCTATTGGAAAATATCGTGCGCGAAGACCTAGACCGGAAAGCGCCACGGCGTATGGCAGTACTGCATCCCCTCAAGGTGGTCATCGAGGACTACCCGGAGGGGCAGCTGGAGCAAGTAGAGGCGCCCAATCATCCCCAGGACGAGTCCCGGGGAACGCACACGTTGCCGTTTACACGGGAGATCTACATCGATCGCCATGATTTCATGGAGGATCCGCCGAAGCAATTTAAACGATTGACTCCGGGCGGCGAAGTGCGCTTGCGCTACGCCTATGTGATTCGGTGCACGGAAGTCATCAAGGACGAGCGAGGCGAGATTGTCGAGCTGCGCTGCAGCCATGACCCTGCCACCCGCGGGGCCAATCCGCAAGGCCGCAAAGTGAAAGGCGTGATTCATTGGGTGTCGGCGACCCACGCCCGCGAGGTCGAGATCCGCCTCTATGACCGATTATTCGAGCACCCGACACCGGATAAAGTGGGGGACGGCAAGGATTTTACGAAACTCCTGAATCCCAATTCATTGCGGACCCTAACGCGCAGCTACGTGGAACCCAGTTTGGAGCAGGCCAAGCCAGGGGATACGTTCCAGTTCGAGCGGGAGGGGTATTTTTCTCTGGACGCCGCCTCCACCCGGGAAGGCAAGGCCATTTTCAATCGCACGGTGACCCTGCGCGACAGCTGGGCCAAAATCGAGCAGGAGCAACATGCCCCGAAGCCCGGCACGGAAAACTAATGCCCCGCGTCCACATGTAACACCGCCTTCCCGGAAAAGCGGCGATCCATGAGGCTGCGCGCGATTCGGCCCACTTCGGTCCAGTTCTCCTGCACCTGAATGTGCGTTCGCAAGCGCCCCCTTCCTACGAGCGCAAGGAGGCGTTCCAAACCACTCGCCGCGGCCTCAACCTCGGATTCGCGATAAAGATTGAATCCCTCGATTCGCCCCCGGCCCGTCCCAATCATAAATCCGGCGGGCAAGGCAGCCTCGAAACCGGCAGTGATACCGTAGATGACGATGATGCCATCCTGTCGCAACGTCAGCATCGCTTTGCTCAGCAGCTGACCACCGACGCCGTCGACAATCAAGCGGTACGGGCCGTAGCGAGTTAAACCTTCTCCACTCCCATCGATCAACACATCGCTCGCCCCGGCTTCTCTCAAAAGCGCCCTGTGCCTCTCACTGCGGGCCTGGGCAATGCCGTCCGCTCCCATCAACCTCGCCAGCTGAACGGCAAACAGGCCGACTCCCCCAGTGGCCCCGGTGATCAGCACACGACTGCCGAGCAGCCGTTCACCGCGCTCAAGGGCAAACAGTGCGGTAAGGCCCGCCACCGGCAGCGTTGCCGCCGCCGCATCCTCCACGCCATCGGGATTGGCCGCCAGTTCCCTGGTGGGGACGGCGACGCGCTCCGCCCAACCGTTAGCCGCCTTAACGAATCCAACCACTCGTGTGCCAACTGCTGGGCCGGTGCCGTCTGCGGCGGCCTGAAGCACCGTACCCGCCACATCCCACCCAATGGGTGCGCCAGGAAGTCGGTCCCGGGCAAAGTTGAGCTCGCCACGGTTTAGGGAAAATGCCGTCACGCGAACCAATGCCTCGTGGGGAGCCGGCTGAGGTTCGGGGGCCTCTCCAAGAAAGACACCGCCCGGTCGGCCGGGATCGGTCAGCACGGCCCTCATCGCATGCTCCTCACCTTCATTTCAGCTCTCGGGGGTTTTCGACTCGGCTCTCAGCCGCTCGTATTTTGCATAGAAAACTTCCTCCAGCTCATCGATAATCTCTGATGCGGCCCGTCCCTGGAGGATGTGTTGCGCCATAAGCGTGGACGTGTCATTTAGCATAGCCGTACCGTCCAGCATGGGGTAGCTCGCCGAGAGGCGCTTGATGGCCGCGATGACGCTCTCTTCCGACGGCCGCGGCAAGACCCGCGGCGGCGAAATCGCGACGACCTCCTGTCCCGGGCGCGCGTTCAAGAACTCCGCAAATAGCAGCACCGTCTCCCGGTCAGCGGCGGAAAGCGCTGAGAAGAGCTGAAGCAGCCGCCTTTTCTGTTGCTGCATCGTCACAAAGCGTTCTCGCTGTGTTTCATGCCGACTCAGCCCACCCGTAAACCGCTTTACGAACGCCACCGTGAGTAACGTCGCCCTTGAGGGGGGGGTGGCCCCACATGGTGAGCCTATTCCGGCGTGCGCCCCCATGCCACCAGCCGAGGGCTCTGGTGAGTGCTGCAATAGCCACGGGCGAAATTGAGCAGTTCCTCCATGGCCCGCATCCGAAACTTCTGCTTTTGGTGAACAAAGGAAAATGGGCGTTCCAGAGGGGGTGACAAATCCAGGGCAACCAAAGTGCCAAGCGCCAGCTCTTTCGTGATGGTCGTCCGCGATAGAACCGAAATCCCCATGCCCGTCTCCACCGCCCCTTTAATGGCCTCTGGGCTGCCGAGTTCCATGACGAGATTTAGGCTGTCGGGGCTCACACCGGAGGCTTTGAGATACTCCACCAGAACCTCATACGTTCCCGATCCCTCCTCGCGCCGAATGAACGGGTAGCCAATCAGATCGGTGGCGTGCACCGGGGTTTTCTCCACCAGCGGGTGCCCTGGCGGCACCACCGCCACCAGCTGATCGACGCGGCAAACCTCCACCGAAAGATTCTTGTTAGACACCGGTGCTTCGACAATACCCAGATCGATCTCATTGTTTTCCACGAGCGAAACGACCCCGTCGCTGTTGGCCACGTGCAAGCGGATCGTGACGTCGGAGTACATCTTCTTGAAATCGCCGAGCAAGGACGGAAGCATGTACTCGGCCACCGTGGTGCTGGCCCCCAGCAGCAATACGCCGGACATATCACCTGTGAGCTCCCTCACTGTGCTTTCCATCTCGGCGTAAAGCTCGAAAATGCGTTCAGAATAGTTGAAGACCCGTTTCCCCGCATCGGTGAGGCTGATTCGGTTATGCGTCCGATCAAACAAGCGGGCATTGAAATGCTCCTCGAGCTGCCTCACCTGGAACGTCACGGCGGGCTGAGTCATGTGGAGCACCTCTGCCGCTCGCGTAAAGCTAAGCATGCGCGCTACGGTGTGAAACACTTGCAGCCGGCGATCAGCCATCTCAAGCACTCCCAACAATGTATTTTGCCGCGGCGCAAGCTGCCGAGGAAGCCCTCACCCCTTGACACCCAAACCCCACCCGTCAGAAAACCTTATCACGCCTTCAATTCCGCTTATGTATTATTCCCGAAAAAGCACGCGCCCGCCATCAGTTGGATGCAACGGATCCCACCGGCTAGGCAACACCCGCAGCGCCAATGCGGCGATACATGTAGGCGTAATAGAGCACCGGGATAACCACGAGGGTCAGCAGCGTGGCGACCAAGAGCCCGAAAATGAGCGCGATCGCCAAACCTCGAAAGATGGGATCATCGAGAATAAACAGTGCACCAAGCATCGCCGCCAGCCCAGTGAGCACGATGGGTTTCGCCCGCACCGCCCCGGAACGAATCACCGCCTCCTCCAGCGCCACCCCCTCGCTCACCTGCGCATTGATAAAATCAACCAATAAGATGGAATTGCGAACGATGATACCGGCGAGTGCGATCATTCCAATCATGGAGGTCGCGGTAAATTGAGCGCCCAGCAGCGCATGCCCGGGCAGTACCCCGATGATGGTGAGCGGAATCGGAGCCATGATGATCAACGGGACCATATAGGAGCGGAACTGAGCTACGACCAGCAAGTAAATGAGCGCCAGCCCGACCGCGTAGGCGATGCCCATATCGCGAAAAGTCTCGTAGGAGATTTGCCACTCGCCGTCCCATTTGAGACTGTAGTTGTAAGGATCCGCTGGGGGACCCAAGAGATTCTGCTCGAGTAAATAATCGCCCGCCACGCGCACCTCTTTGAGCTTGTCGCGAATTTCGAACAGAGCATAGAGGGGACTATCGAGCGCTCCGGACATGTCCGCGGTGACATAGGCAACCGGCAACAAATCTTTGTGATAGATGGCTTCTTCACGTTTGCTGTCGACCAAGGATACGAACTCGGAGAGCGGGATCAGCGCCCCGCTTTCGCTGCGCAATCGCAAGCTCAAGAGGCTCGCGAGATCCGCCTTGTCACCGACCGAGAACTCGAGCCGAATCGGGATCGGGTACTTGACCTTGCCGCCATGCAAATAGCTCACGTCTTCGCCGGATAGCGCCGTTTGCATCGCCGCCACGGCGGCCTGTTGCGCAATACCGAGGAGCGCGGCCTTCTGCGGATCGATGCGCGCAATCAGCTCTGGGGCGGCGGCGACGCGGCTATCGTCGACATCCACCACATCAGGCGTTTCCTCAAACACCGATCGAACCGTCTGCGCGACCCGATTCTGGCCAACATAGTCCAGCCCATAGATCTCCGCGACCAAGGGCGCTTGCACAGGCGGACCGGGCGGCACCTCTACTATCTTTACGTTTGCCCCGTACTTGGCGCCGATCGCCTGCAGCGGACCACGGACGCTGCGGGCAATGTCGTGGCTCTGGCGATCGCGCCGGTGCTTGTCCAGCAGGTTGATCTGGATATCACCGAGCTCGGGACTCTCGCGCAGGTAATACTGACGCACCAAGCCATTGAAATTAATGGGCGATGCGATGCCAGCATAGGCTTGATAGTCGGTCACCTCCGGCACCCCCGAGAGGTAGGCCGAGAGCTCTCCCAGCACGCGCGCGGTCTGCTCGACGCTGGTCCCTTCCGGCAGGTCCACCAACACCTGCAATTCCGACTTGTTGTCGAAAGGCAGCATCTTGAGCACCACCGCCGGCACAAACAGCAGCCCCAGGGATAGCAAGAGCAACAACAACACTGCGGCCGACAACGCAAAGCGCCGTGGTGCACCCTGGCGCCCGTTGAGCAATGGGCCAAGATAAGTTCTTAAAAATCCGTAGAGAGAGCCGGAATCCGGGTCGTCGTCACTGCCATCCGCCTCCGGCCCACGGCGATGGCGGCGCAAGAGTTGGTAAGTAAACCAAGGCGTCACTATAAAGGCTATCATGAGCGAGATGAGCATGCCGAAGCTCGCGTTAATCGGAATGGGGCTCATGTAAGGCCCCATCAGCCCACTGACAAAGGCCATAGGCAACAGCGCACCAATCACCGTGAAGGTGGCGAGGATGGTGGGCCCTCCCACCTCATCCACGGCCAGTGGAATGGCTTCTAGGAGCGGTCCGCCGCTGCGCTTCATGTGGCGATGAATATTTTCCACCACGACAATGGCATCGTCCACCAGGATGCCGATGGAGAAGATCAGCGCAAACAGCGACACCCGGTTGATGGTAAAGCCCCAGGCCCAGGATGCCGCCAGCGTCAACATGAGCGTGATCACAACGGCGCTACCCACCACGATCGCCTCGCGCCAGCCAAGCGCGAGCAGCACCAGCACAATCACCGCACCGGTGGCAAAGGTCAGCTTGCCGATCAGCTTTTTCGCCTTGTCATCAGCGGTAAGGCCATAATTGCGTGTGACGGTGACGTTCACACCTTCGGGAATAAATACACCCTTAAGCTGTTCAAAGCGTTTGATAATCTCCCCGGCGATGGCCACTGCATTGGTGCCGGGCTGCTTGGCTACCGCAATGGTCACCGCAGGAAACTCCCCGTTTACGCCAATCCCCTTGGCCGCCGCTGCCGGGCCGGTTCCAAACCATACATAGTGCTCGGGCTGATCCGCCCCCAAGCGCACCGTGGCCACATCACGTAAATACACCGGCGCCTCATTGCGCACCCCGACGATGAGGTGCTCGATTTCCTCGACGGTTCCGAGGAATTCGCCGGCCTGCACGACAATGTGTTGGTTGTCCCGCACCAGGGCACCACCGCGGGCGGTGATGTTGGCGGCGACCAGAGCGCGACGAAGATCATCCGTGACGATGCTAAAGGCCGCGAGTCGCACCGGATCAAGCGCGACGTGGACCACATTGTCGGGACCACCGACGGTATAGATGTCCCGACTACCCTTCACGCGCTTGAGCTCGGCTTCGATGGCATGGGCCACCGTTTGCAGTTCGTACCCGCCGCGGGCGGGATCCTCGGTCCATAACGTCAAGGTAACGATGGGCACATCGTCGATGCCCTTGACCTTGACCAATGGCTGACCGACCCCGAGATTCCTTGGCAACCAGTCCTGGTTGGAAAATACGGCTTCGTAGAGCCGCACGACGGCGTCGGTGCGCCCTTCGCCCACCTCATACTGAACCGTAAGGACCGCCAGACCGGGTTGAGAAACAGAGTAGATATGCTTGACACCTTCGATCTCAGAAAGCACCTGCTCGGCCGGCGTGGCCACCAAATGCTCCACTTCAGATGCTGATGCACCCGGAAAGGGTATAAAGATATTGGCGAAGGTGACATTGATCTGAGGCTCCTCCTCCTTAGGCGTCATGACAATCGCCAGAACTCCGAGCAACAGCCCCACCAGCGCCAGCAGTGGGGTGAGCTGTGAATCGACAAATCGCTTGGCGACGGTACCGGAGAAACCCAGCCCCTTGCTCATGCGCCGCGCCTCCGAGTCGTTTCTTTGACATGGACCGCCGCGCGCACCGGGTCGAGCGCGATCCGCTCTCCGGAGGAAAGACCGGCCAGTACTTCAATATCCTTCCCGAGGGCGCGTCCAATGCGCACTTGTCGAAGCGACACACGCCCACTCTCATCGACTACGTACACGCCGCGCACTTCGCTGCGGTACGCCACCGCTTGTGCCGGGATCAGCAACCGCTGTTCTTTTCCGGTGACGAAAGCGACTTTCACAAAGGTCCCAGGATACAATCCGTGATCGCCGCTTGGCAGGCTGATGCGCACCCGAAAGGTATGGGTATGCGGATCGGCATACGGAGTGAACGTGAGCCTTTCGGCAGGGATCCCCTGGTCGCTGTGCAACGTGTTAAAGACTTGCGCCTGACCATAGAGGCGCACGGCCTCGATCAGGCTCTGGGGTACGACCGATACCGCCCTGAGCTTCTCTAGAGAAAATCCGGTCATCAAGGCTTGACCCGGATTTGCTGTCTCCCCGAGTTCCACATGGCGCTTCACGACTACCCCGCTAAAGGGCGCCCTCACAACCGTTTGCGTCAACTCCTCGCGAGCCTTTTCCACCCCCCCTTTCGCCAATTGCAAACGAGCGGCGGTGGCCTTGAGATCGGCCGCAGCCTGATCCGACTCCTGCTTGGAAATGAGCTTCTTCGCAAACAACCCCTGAACCCGCTCATGGCGGGCTTTGGCCTCGCGATGACGCGCTTCAGCCTCCGCCAACGAGGCGCTCGCCTGCTTCAGATCGGCCTGTTGCGGGGTGTCCGTCAGGCGCAGCAGCACGGCGCCCTTGGGCACGTAATCGTCGACATCGTAATTGATCTCGATCACCCGCCCACTGGTTTCCGCCGATACCGTGGACTGATGCACCGCCTCCACCAGGGCGTCGAATATTTGCTCGCTAATCACCTCGCGCCGCTCCACAGTCACGACTTCGAAGGGAAACTGTGAGCCGGCGGCACTCAAGCATCCGCACACCAGCAGGCAGCCGCCGAGAAGCCACTGCCCGATGCGAGTAAGTCGACCGCTAACTGCTTCCATCGCTATTCTCCTCACGCGCCTGATGAGGTAATTCAATATATTAATACTTACTAATATACAGACTCTCCAGTCAGGTTCCAAGAGAGGCAAAGGGTCTGCCAAACAGACTGCCTTTGCATGCACCATTTTGGTTCCAGTAGAATCCGCTTCACGCCAGGAACTGCCTCCCAGGCGTCCTGCCGCAAGGGTGCTCGACCTCGAGCACAGGCTAGCGAAAGGCATTGACCGCGGGAAACCGAGCCGATGCTCGGAAGACGGCATTCAGCGACGCTTCGGCCTATGAGGATTGATGCTATGAAGCCACTTAGCGAGCAAGAACGAAGACGTATTCTGGAAAGCCCGCCTAGGGGGACATGGGCGCTGCTGCTCCTGTTCGCGGCCTTACTCACGACGGGTTGGGCCATCCTGTACTTTGGCGTCTTTTTGGCCCATGGGCCGGTAAGCTAGGAACATCGCCATGCACATAGACCCACTTGAGCGCCGCTGGATTATTTTGACCTTGGTATTGATGCTCGCCATCACCGGCGTGCTTCTCGGCTACGCCATTGCCGCCAATCTACATCCACCAAGCAACGTCGAGACCATCGACTCGACTCGGTTGCACCTGACACCGGAGTTCGCCGAGGACAAACTCGGGGTGGCAAAAAATCCCGACGGCACGTTGACCGTTACCATGGTGGCGGGCCGCTATGGCTTTTATCCCCAGCATGTCGAGGTCCCCGTGGCCACACCGGTGACCTTTCGGATAGCGAGCGCTGACGTACTGCACGGCGTGCACGTCCCGCTGACCAACCTGAGCACAATGATCGTGCCGGGTTATGTCTCTGAAGTGACCACGCTGTTCGAAAAAACGGGGGAATATCCTCTTCTCTGTAACGAATACTGTGGCCTCGGGCACGATCACATGTGGTCCCGGCTAACGGTCATATCGCCGCAGTAGCTCGGTAAAAGCCTGGAGAAAGCCTACCCATGAACAACGACAAAGCTCCCGCACTTGCGCTCGCCAACCTTTGGGTCGCATTTACCGCCTTTCTCGCTGCCGCCCTGCTGGGACTGTATCAGGTGGTGGAACGTAGTGGCTTATTTCCCGCTATCGAATCGCCGGCATGGTACTTCGCCGCCGTCTCGACCCATGGCGTGTTGATGGGGTTTGTGCTGACCACGTTTATGGTCATGGGGTTTGGCTACTACACCGCCACCACCAGTCTCGCTCAGCCTTTATGGAACCGATCACTGGCCTGGCTCAGCTTTTGGCTGGCGCTGGTGGGGGTGCTGCTTGCCGCTTACGCGCTGCTCACTGGGCAGGCTTCCGTGCTCTACACTTTCTATCCCCCCCTGCGTGCCCACCCCATCTTCTACATTGGGGCCGTGCTTCTGATCGTCGGATCCTGGATTTGGTGCCTTGAAATGATCATGATGATGATCACCTGGAAACGCAGCCGGCCAGGGCAGCCCGTGCCGCTGGTGATGTTCGGTAATGTGGCCAACGCCCTCATGTGGCTGTGGGCCAGCGCCGGCGTTGCCGCTGAGGTGCTGTTTCAGCTGCTTCCCTGGTCCCTGGGGATTATCGATACCGTGGACGTAGGGCTTGCGCGCACCCTGTTCGCATGGACGCTCCACGCCATCGTTTACTTCTGGCTGTTCCCGGCGTACATCGCCCTGTACACGTTGCTGCCGAGGGCGGCGGGCGGGCGCCTGTTCAGCGACCCGATGGGGCGGGTCTCCTTCATTATGCTCATGGTGATCAGCGTGCCCATCGGCTTTCATCACCTGTACATGGACCCCTTCCAGGAAACGGGCTTCAAGCTGATGCATATGTTTGGCACTTTTATGGTGGCGATACCCAGCCTGCTAACCGGCTTCACCATCATTGCTTCCTTGGAAATAAGTGGCAGACTGCAGGGTGGGACCGGCTTATTTGGCTGGATTGGCGCCCTGCCCTGGCGCGAACCGTTAGTGACGGCTGCGGGCCTGGGGCTGCTGCTGCTCGCCGGCGGGGGCTTTGGAGGTATTATCAACGCCAGCTACGCCATGAACACGTTGGTGCACAACACGGCTTGGGTTCCCGGCCATTTCCATCTGATCTTTGGTGGCACCGTGGCTTTGATCTATTTCGGCATCGCCTACCATCTCTGGCCCAAGCTTACCGGCCGGAGCTTGCGCTCCCCAGGGCTGGTCCTGACCCAGCTTTGGCTGTGGGCCATCGGCATGATTGTGACCGCGGTGCCCTGGCATTGGCTCGGCCTGCTCGGGCAGCCGCGGCGCATTTCCTCCACCCCTTATGACACTCCTTTGGTGGCCGCCTGGCAGCCATTTGAAACGCTCATGGTGTTCGGCGCCCTACTTTTGTCTCTCTCTGCCATTTTGCTGTTCTATAACCTCGTGACCAGCCAGGCAAGTGGCAAATCAAATCCTGACACCACCCTAGCTTACGCCGAACCGGTGCACGCCGTGCTCAGCCTCCCGCGACCGCTAAACGGCTTTGTCATTTGGAACTGGATTCTGCTGTTTTGGATGATCGCCGCCTACGGCTATCCCATCGTACAGTTCTTCCTGCTGGACACCTATGGAGCATTCCCATGGAACGTTTAATACTCAGCGCGGCGCTGGGATGCGCCATGGCAATCATGAGCAGCGCGCCGGCAACCGTTCTGGCGGCGCCGGCCTCCAACGTCGCCTGGACGGGAGAAATGCGGCAGCTGGTGGCCTCCGGTGACAGCGCTCGGGGCCAGCAGTTGGCAGCGGGTTGCGCTTCGTGCCACGGCGCACAGGGTGTCAGTGAAATCCCCGACTACCCGCATCTCGCCGGACAGCTCGCCGCCTATACCTACAAGCAGCTGCGGGATTATCAAGACAATACGCGAGCGCCATCCATGATGGGCGCGTTGGTCGCCACCTTGAGCGACCAGGACATGGCCGATCTGGCCGCCTGGTACGCATCACTTCCGTTACCGCCCCCCACTGGAGCGATTGGCGAGGCGCAAGCGCAGGCGGTCACCCTCGTGCTGCAGGGCGACGGTAAACGTCTTCTGCCGCCGTGCGCCAGTTGCCACGGTGCCCATGGTGAAGGCGCCCTAGTCGATGTGCCGGCCCTTGCCGGACAAAGCGCGCCTTACTTGAAGGCAACGATGCACGCCTATCGCACCGGGCAACGCGCAAACGACATCTACGCCCGCATGCGCAGCATGGCGCAGATGTTGAGCGACGAGGAGATTTCAGCGCTTGCCCGCTATTACGCGAATCTGGCTCCATAGACGCGCGAAACCCCGTTCTTGGCCGTCGTCGAAAAAATAGCGAGGTTGCAGGACGCCGAACCCTGTTTTCACTGCGGCCTGCCGGTCCCGGAGGGCTCATGCTGGGATCTCGACATCCACGGCGCTGCAACCTCTTTCTGCTGCCCCGGCTGCCGCGAAGTCTGCCGCACCATATTCGCGGCGGGACTCGGCAATTACTACCAGCTGCGGGACCGGCCAGCACCGCCTCTGTTGCCAGAAGGCCTTGCGGTTGAAGCGCAGACGCTTGAGCTGTATGACGATCCAAGGCTACAGGCAAGTTTCACCACCCCTGGCCAACCCTGGCAGGAGGCGGCGCTACTGCTCGAAGGCATTCGCTGTCCTGCGTGTCTTTGGCTGAACGAGCAGCGGCTTCGGGGGCTGGCAGGCGTGCTTGAAGCCCACGTCGACTACACCAGCCAACGTCTGCGGGTGCGCTGGGACCAGCGCCGTATCAGCTTGAGCCACATCCTTCGCGCGGTTGCGCGCCTTGGCTACCGCGCCGAACCCTACGATCCGGCACAGCGCGACGCCCTGCTGAGCAAAGAGAAACGGCGCGGCATGGAGCGGCTGATCTTCGCCGCAGCGACCGGTATGGCGATCATGCATTTCTCGTTAGCGGTTTATCTGATGCCGGTCCCCGACGCAGCCACCGGGCTGCCCCAGTGGGTGGTGATCGGGCGTTGGACGAGCTTTGTTCTCGCCACGGCAATCCTCGCGTTCTCCGGCCAGGATTTTTTCGTGGGCGCCTTCCAGGATCTGCGACACAGACGCCTCGGCATGGACGTGCCGATTACGCTCGGTCTCCTCGTGGCGTATGCGGGAAGCGTCGCGGCGACGCTGCAGCGCCACGGCGAGGTCTACTATGACTCGATTGCGATGTTTGTCTGCTTGGTATTAGCGGCGCGGCACTTCGAGCTCCGCGCCCGGCTGACGGCGGCAGACACCATCGACCAGCTCACACGCGTGGTGCCAACAACGGCACGGCGGCTGATGCCGGATGGGCGAGAGCAAAATACGTTCGTCTACCAGGTATCCCCCGGCGATCGTCTACGGGTAGGGCCCGGGGAACGCGTGCCCGTTGATGGGCGCATTATCCAGGGTGCCAGCCGCTTCGACGAATCACTGTTGAGCGGCGAAGCACTCCCGGTGGCGCGCGGTCCGGGGGATGAAGTGATGGGTGGCGCGCGCAACTGGGAACAAACCGTGACCGTGGAAGTCACGCGCATTGCGCAAGACTCCACGATCATGCAGCTGACTCGGTTGATGCAGGCGAGCCTGGCAGACAAGCCCCACTGCGCGCAGCTTGCGGACCGATTGGCCCGTTGGTTGGTGCCGGCCGTGATTCTGGTGGCAGGCGTCACTGCCGTGGTCTGGCTGCGGCTGGATGCTTCCGCCGCACTGGCCAACACGGTGGCGGTACTCATCGTCACCTGCCCCTGTGCCCTGGCATTGGCCACGCCGGCAGTCATGGCGCTGAGCGCAAGAAAACTGGTCGCGCTCGGGGTCATGCCATTACGCATGAGCGCTATCGAAGAGCTCGCCCATGGGGGCGTGTGGGCATTCGATAAAACCGGCACACTCACGGCGGGGCGGCTGGAGCTGCAAGCCATCACCCGCACCGGCCAACTTGCTTCAGAAAAGGCGCTGCGTATCGCGGCCGCTTTAGAGTCCGCGTCCACTCATCCGATTGCAATGGCCTTGCAGAAAGCCTGCCCTGCGCCTTCCCTGACGGTCGGTAAGCCGCAGTATGTCGCCGGAACCGGTGTGCGAGGCGTCATTGAAGGGCAGCAATGGTGGTTTGGCAAACCGGGATGGATGACGGCCGAGACGGCGGACGGCACAGCGCCGCCTGAAAGCTTGCAGGGACCCGAGAAAGACGAAGATCTCATGGCCATGCTTGGAAATGAGCACGGCATACAGGCGTGCTTCCGGTTCTCTGACCAGCTTCGCCCGGGCCTGCCCGCGCTACTCAAAGCGCTTCGGCAGCAACGCGTCAAGCGCATCGTCATGCTGAGCGGCGACAACCAAGCTCGATTATCGCGTCTGGGGGCCAAGCTGGGCTTTGACGAAGCGCTCGGTGGGCTGTCGCCGCAGGAAAAGCTCAGTTGGGTTCGTCGTCAGCAATGCATCGGGCAGCGGGTCTTTATGGTCGGGGACGGCATGAACGATGCTCCGGTGCTCGGCGCGGCCAACGTAGCCCTGTCCTTTCGCGAGGCCACGGATCTGGCTCAATCGGCCAGCGACTTCCTGTTGCTCACCAATGATATTGGGGTTATAGCAAAGCTAGGACCACTCGCCCAGCAGACCCGCCGCATCTTGATACAGAACCTCGCCTGGGCAGGGGGCTATAACCTACTCATGATCCCGGCGGCTGCCGTCGGGTTGATTCCCCCCTGGGGTGCTGCCATCGGCATGTCGGCGAGTTCCCTCTTAGTGGTTGCGAATGCCCTGCGCCTCTCAAGAATGGAGCAGCCCGTTCCCGGTAACGAGGCGCCCCGGCAGCGAGCACTGTCATCACCTTAGCATGAGGGAAAATAGGCCGCTTCTCGGGTAATCCTGGCAGCCGTACCGACCACCGACGGCAAAACCGGCCTTATATTAAGTCCATTTTCAGGACAGGCGCAGAATCACAGGAATTTACACGCATGGGTTGGTGGGGAAAAATTATCGGCGGCGCATTGGGCTTTCTCGTCGGTGGGCCCTTAGGAGGGTTGCTGGGAGTCGCCCTCGGCCACGGATTTGACAAAGGTCTCGAGCAAGTCACCAAGGGCACTTTGCATTGGCCGCCATTTACTGCTAAAGGACAAACCCAGACAGCCTTCTTCACCGCGACCTTCTCGGTAATGGGACATCTGGCCAAATCCGATGGGCGGGTGACGCGCGACGAGCTTGGGGTTGCCACCGACCTCATGCGTCAGATGCATCTGGCTCCCGAGCATATCAGCGTCGCTCAAAAACTATTTAACGAAGGCAAGGCGCCGGATTTTCCGCTGGACGCGGTGCTGGATCAGTTTCGACGCACCGGTCACGGCAACCACAATCTGATGCGCCTATTTATGGAAATCCAGCTATACGCCGCACTCGCCGATGGCGCCGTGCATCCCCATGAGCGTCGCCTTCTCATTTACGTATGCCGCCGATTAGGGGTTGCGCACCGCGAATTTCTGGAGCTCGAGGCCATGGTAGAGGCCGAGCTGAGATTCCGGCGTACCGGTGAAGCGAGTCAGGAAACTCCTGAAGACCGTGCAGACAGTCTCGCGGACGCCTATGCGCTGCTGAACATTTCACCCGATGCCAGCGATACCGAACTCAAACGGGTTTTCCGCCGCTTGATGAGCCAGCATCACCCGGACAAACTAGTCGCCAGCGGCCTGCCGGAAGAAATGATGAAGCTTGCAACAGAAAAAACGCAAGAGATAAAACTGGCGTACGAGCGCATAAAAAAGGCCAGGGGTCTATAAGCTGCAAAGGGCCGTCTGATTCGTTACAGTTCATAGCCAGATAGCAAGGAGAAAAAAGCATGGCGGACTACCTCATCGCCCCGTCCATCCTGTCCGCGGACTTCGCGCGCCTGGGTGAAGAAGTTTCCAGCGTGCTCGAAGCGGGCGCGGACATCGTACACTTCGATGTCATGGACAACCATTATGTCCCGAACCTCACCATCGGACCGCTGGTGTGCGAGGCGCTTCGCAAGCACGGTATTGCCGCGCCCATCGACGTACACTTGATGGTCAAACCGGTGGACCGAATCATTCCCGATTTCGCCAAAGCCGGAGCGACCTACATCACTTTTCACCCGGAAGCATCCGAACACATCGACCGATCGCTGCAGCTTATTCGTGAGTGTGGTTGCAAGTCGGGGCTCGTATTTAATCCGGCAACACCGCTGGATCATCTCAAATACGTCATGGACAAGATAGACATGGTGCTGCTCATGTCCGTGAACCCGGGATTCGGCGGGCAATCGTTTATCCAGTCAACGCTGCGCAAGCTGCCGGAAGTGCGGCGCCTGATTGATGAGAGTGGCCTGGAGATCCGTTTGGAAGTCGATGGCGGCATCAAGGTCGATAATATTCGCGAAATTGCGGCGGCCGGTGCCGACACCTTTGTGTCCGGATCAGGCATCTTTAGCACTCGCGACTATCGGGCCACCGTCGCCGCCATGCGCGAGGAACTCGCCCGGGTGCCACAGAGCTCATAACCGATGAGCATGCCAACGCCCCAGTTAGCGTTGATCGACCTCGACGGAACGTTGGTCGATTCGGTCCCCGATCTGGCTTACTGCGTCGACGAGATGATGAACCAGCTCAGCCTTCCCCGGCGCGGCGAAGCACGGGTGCGTCAGTGGGTGGGCAACGGCGTGGAACGACTGGTTCGACGGGCCTTAATTAACAACCTGGACGGCGAGCCAGAGCCAGCGCTGTTCAACCGCGCATACCCTATCTTTCTGGAGCTCTACAGCATCCATACCAGCGAACGCAGCCGACTTTTCCCCGGTGCCCGGGAAGGGTTAGCCTTTCTCAAGCGAGTGGGTGCCCGGCTGGGATGCGTCACCAACAAGGCGGCACGATTTACTGAGCCGCTATTGCGAGATCTGGGTGTCGCTGATGAGTTTGAGCTCGTTATCAGCGGCGACAGCCTGCCAAAGAAAAAGCCCGATCCCTTGCCGCTGCTGCACGCCGCGGCGCATTTCGGCGTAAAACCGCAGGAGGCGCTGTTAGTTGGTGACTCGATTTCTGACGTTAAAGCGGCCCGCGCTGCCGGCTTTGCCGTCATCTGCGTGAGCTACGGATACAACCATGGACTCGACATCCGAACGGCCAACCCGGATGCAGTCGTTGATTCCATTGCAGAACTTGCTGACCTGATGGCACCAAGCAGTCCTCATGTCGCGGCAACTTGAACGGGAACATCGGCCGCGGACGTAACGAAACCGACGTTCGTCAAACAGGGCTGGCAAATTTATTGCGTTCCGATTATCCCGTGCCCGCCTGGCGCGCCCCAACAGCTTCTTAGCATCCACTCGTGCTGACCTGCTATCCTATGGCTCGCAATGGACAAGATGACAGCACAGCGCTTTTCTCACCTCGCTCGCCAGGGGTACAACCGGATACCGCTCGTGCGCGAAGTCCTCGCCGATCTGGACACACCCCTTAGCACCTATCTCAAGCTTGCCGGCACGCGCTTCTCCTATTTGCTGGAGTCTGTGCACGGGGGGGAGAAATGGGGGCGCTATTCTATCATTGGGCTCCCTTGCCGCACGGTCCTTCGCTTGCGGGCGAACGCGGGCACGGCCGAGATCGTTGTCGAGCGCGATCATGAACCCGTCGAGCGTGTCAATACTGACGATCCTCTGGCGTGGCTGGCCGCCTTTCAAGGGCGCTTCAGAGCGGCAACGATACCCGAGCTGCCCCGATTCACTGGGGGTTTGGTAGGCTATTTTGGCTACGACACGGCGCGGTTCATGGAACCGCGGCTGGGCCCTTTCACCAAGGCCGATCCGCTGGGATTGCCCGATGCGGTGCTCCTGCTATCCGAAGAAATCGTGGTGTTTGACAACCTTCGGGGCAAGCTCTATGTCGTCGTGCACGCCGATCCCAATGTGCCCGGCGCCCTCGAGCAGGCACGTCAGCGCCTCGATGTGATAACCGATCGCCTGCATCGGGCCACCCCCTGTAACCCCCCGCACGATCGCTGCCGCGCTGTGGGCGAAGCCGATTTCCTGTCAGGATTCACGCGCGACGGCTTCGAAGGCGCAGTGCGCCGAGCCAAGGAGTATATCGTCGAGGGGGATATCATGCAGGTGGTGCTATCGCAACGCCTCTCCATACCTTTCGAGGCCGCGCCCCTCGACCTTTACCGCGCCCTGCGCACGCTCAACCCTTCGCCCTACATGTATTACCTGGATCTCGGTGACTTCCATATTGTCGGCTCCTCACCCGAGATTTTGGTTCACCTCGAAGATGGGATGGTCACTGTGCGCCCCATTGCCGGCACGCGACCACGCGGCGCCAGCGAAGAACAGGACCGGGCTTTTGCCAAGGAGCTGCTCGCCGACCCCAAGGAATGCGCAGAGCATCTCATGCTGATCGACTTGGGCCGAAACGACGTCGGCCGCGTGGCCGAGATTGGCAGTGTGCGCCTCACGGAAAAAATGACCATCGAACGGTATTCCCACGTCATGCACATCGTCTCCAATGTTACCGGCCAGCTGCGCGACGATGCCTCGACGACGCAAGTGCTGCGGGCAACGTTCCCTGCCGGTACAGTCACCGGCGCGCCCAAGATCCGTGCCATGGAAATCATCGATGAACTCGAACCGGTAAAACGAGGCGTCTACGCCGGAGCCGTCGGCTACCTGGGCTGGGGGGGAACCATGGACACCGCTATTGCGATCCGCACTGCGGTCATTAAAGAGGGCATGCTGCACATTCAGGTTGGCGCAGGAATCGTCGCCGATTCGGTACCGGCTTTGGAGTGGGAAGAAACGATGAACAAAGGGCGCGCGATGTTTCGGGCGGTTACCCTTGCGGCGGCGGGGTTGGACCATCAGGCAACATAACCGGCTACAACGCGCGGCCATGACTTTGCTGGGACGCCCCCACACAGGTGGCCAAACACCACGACCACAAGCCAAGCACCAGCACATTCAGGATTCCAAGAACAGCGAACTCCATCGTCTTTACTCCCGCGCTGAATTACACGCCACTGCCCCCACGGCATCCGACCCCAGGGCGCCCGGTAGCCGAAAAAAGCCGCTGCGCGTCCCTCCCAAGACATTATAATCAAGGGGCGCAATCGACCCTTGTGCCGAGCAACTGGGGTAAAGCAGGTATACAGCAACCGTTCTCGGCCCAAGATCACGAGAACTTGAGGGAGTGCGATGGGCATTGAATGAAATAGGCGCCAAATCGACTTCGGCGAGGAACGCAACAGTGACTGCAGCATGGATGTGCCAAACCCAGGCAACCACACGCACGGCCCTACGACAGGAAAAAATAGAGCAAACCGTAAATCAAAGCCGACAGTGCCAGCGCCGTTAGCAAGCCCCGGAAGAAGCGAAAGTCAGCATCCGGGTAAGGCGCCTCGGTCGGTTGTCCTCCTTCCGATATGCCGTGATCCAGTGAGCCCGGGATGTCCGCTCGTTGACCGTTTTCAGACAGCATAGCGTCGGTAACGGCCTGGGTGCAGTCGTCCTTTACCAGCATGAGAGGGCGCTATCCCGCCTGCTAGGCCCGGTTGGCATACGCCCAATGGCCTCAGCCTTGACGACTCTCTGCACCTGAGTCACGATTCTTCCAGTCCAGGGGATGGATCTTCTATCCATTTCAAAGAGGATAGCGATGAATAGGGGAAGAAGGGGCATTCCATCCCGTCAGCCCGTGTCCTGCGAGTCGTTCGACGAGTCCATCTTCCGCGACCTGGTTGCGAAACGCGCGGCATTGTTGCTCGAGGCGTTGGCCTATTTGCAGTATCGGGCGGGCGAGTCTGGATTGACACGGCCCTTGCTTGGCGATCTGTTGTTCCAGTCACGACAGCTCGAGGAGCTGCTAGACGAGTACGGCGCGCGACACAATCAGCGCTGGTGGCGATTCCGGGCGCTGATCGCCACCATCAAGTTGTTTGCGTGCGTCAGCTATACACTGCTGCATATTCGCCACGTCTTACCCTCCTACCGGTTGTTGCCGATTGAGCGGGACTTTGTAGGGGCAACAGAACACGCCTTGTTATCCGCCGGGGGCGTCGTCGAGGAGGCCGCCAGACGGTTGATGCAAGAAGTCGAGCGGCTTGAAATACCCAGGCCGAGCGCCAGATTCTGGCCTCTCCACTACAGCGAGCAGCTCCCGGTGGGGCACCTGCCCCATGATCGTGGCGCACGCCACATGGACAGCGCTCGAACGATCGTTGTTCGTCTGACCACGGAATTTCTCAATCTCGCCGCGGAAGGCGAACCACTGCACACGGCTGCGAAGTGCCCATCGGCGGAATACGACGCCTATTGTCCTGAGCACGTCAGTGAGGAAAACCTACGCCGCCTTCAGCATCGATTTCACAACCTGCAGTCGCTTTATGATACGCACGTCTCGGAGACGCAGGTCGAGCATCGGGACGCAGATCTGCCGGTGTTGCGCGGCCATATCAGCGTACTGTTCCATCTGCTGGAGGTTGCCACCGAGTTGGCTCACTATGTGGAGCGACACGTCCATTCGCCCAGGAGTCATTCTGCAGGGTGGGGGCAGCCCGTGGTGGAGGTCGATGCACCCTTAGCGACCTTGATGGGCTATGTGTTCACGTATGCCAGTCTCTACTTGGTCTGCGGCCAGCGACTGTGCCAGGCGATTCTCAAACGCTACGCCGAAATCGGCCGTGTCGAGGTCTCCGTGCCCAATTATCGCGGCTTTCACGTCCGTCCAGCGACTCTGGTCGCCAAGATCGTGATGCATTACGGCAGCGACGTGCGTATGGAGCTGGATGGGCAATCCTATGATGCCAGCTCACCGCTAGAGCTCTTTCGCGCCAACGAAAAAATTAACGCCTCAAAACGCCGCTGGCTGGCGCGTGAAATCGCGCAGCTGCCGCTGCGCCAGAAAGCGAACACGGAGGAGTTGCTGCGCAGGAGCGTTCTAGAGGTTATCCTGACCCTGGCTGAGCAGCGCAAGCTCGTCATCTACGAGCAGCCCCTATCTCTATCATCGCCCCTTGACCTACGCGAGGGGGGTCTACTGGAGGGCGTGACTGCCGAGATCATGCGCTTGCAGGCGACGGGTCAGATTGACATCAGCACGGGCGTCACGATCGCCTTTGTCGGAGATAAGCGTGTCGTGGCGGATCTCGAACTGTTGGCAAAGCAGGGCTATGGTGAGGACAGCTTCGGTAATAACGTTTCGCTGCCAAGAGAGCTTTCTTATCTGCGACGATGATCGAGGACAACTGTTCTCCGTTTGGGGGTTGGGGGTGGAGCGAGTCAGCCCAAGGGCACGAACAACGCGTGTCGCTGCACCCTCCAGTCCACTGGAAGCGTACGCCACCCCTGGTTTCTTGGTGCGGTGCGGCGTTTCTTGTCTTGAGCGCTCAAGAGCTCCGATCCAGCAATGACGGGGGTTTTGGGGCGTCAGGTTGTAGTTGGCAATTGGTCAGCCGGAGAAGACCAAAAAAGCCGATGATAAAGACTCGCGGGGCGTTAAAGGCCGCCTGAAGCGGTTGCCGCTACCAGGTCGAGCGCCAGGAGTCGGCCATGAACACTCATTCATGGGGTGTGGGCGAACGGCGGCTTTCTGCCCTCAAGAGTTACTAACGTGCGGGTGAGGGGCTGGTGTGAAAGGCAGCTGAACACCAGTCACCCTCCACCCGATCGTTGGCCGTCCGCTTTGAATCCCTCGTGGAAAGTGACAGTACCGTGCGGGGTATTTCCGTCCAAAGACAGTGCGAGAAAGACTTCCGGTGGTACTCCCTCATGGACAAGTCCCGGAATGTTATCGAACCCGAACTTTTTGTAGTACTCCGGATGTCCCACGAGACAACAGCCGCGTGCGTGCATGCTCTTCAACCGTGATAATCCTTCATGGATTAGGGCCTTGCCAATGCCCTGGCGCTGGTATTCCGGCAAAACGGAAACAGGTCCAAGCCCGTACCAGTCCTGTGTGCCGTCCGAAATGGTCACGAGCGAAAACACAATGTGACCAATTACACGGCCATCTACCTCTGCGACAAGCGACACGGTGAGGACCTTGGCAGAGCGTAGAGCCTCGATAATGAACTGTTCCGTGTGATTGCTCACCTTTAAGGTCTGAAACGCTGCTACCGTCACCTCTGCTATGGCTTCGATATCGTGGGTTGTCTCGCTCCTGATAGCGATTTCTGAAGTCATGGTGTGGTCTTCCTATCGTCACGGCCAAAGTAGCTTCTCCAAAGCGGTCGTTTAGGTGATTTCCGAAACTAAACACCCCTTTGTCTTTCTTCGCCATGTCCCTCGCCTACTCAAAGCGTTCCATGATGCCGCGCTGCGCCGACCACTCGACCGGCAGGCGATGGCGCCGGAACCACATCAAGGTCAGCACGCTGATAAAGAGCACGGTCGCAGGCCGCTGGGCAAACCACGCGGCCACGTGGGGATTGGGCTCGCGGCGACGCAGCTCGGAAATGACGTTGGTGTCGATGAGGTAGCTCAGAGCACCACCGCGACCGACCGCCCGTGCAGCGTGATCTCCTGCGGGCCCTCGCGCTCAAGGCCCTGCCGGTCGCTCAGTTTCCCGATATCGTGCCACCCCAGGTAGAGGTGACCGCGTTTTACCCCGGCGCCGGCGCCGAGGTGGTCGAGCAGACCGTGGCCCAGCCCATCGAGGCCCAGGTGGTCGGCGTGGATAACATGCTGTACATGAAGTCCACGAGCGGCAATGACGGCAGCTATACCCTCACCGTCACCTTCGCCGTCGGCACCGACCCCGATATCAACACGGTGAACGTCCAGAACCGGGTCTCGCTGGCCGAACCCAAGCTGCCCGAGGAGGTGAGGCGTCAGGGCCTCAAGATCAGCAAGAAGTCCTCGGCGATCCTGCAGATTATCAGCGTCTACTCGCCGGACAAGACCTATGACAGCCTGTTCCTGTCCAACTATGTCACCATCAACATGCTGGACAGTATCAAGCGCATCCGCGGGGTCGGCGACGCCTTCCTGTTCGCGGGGCTGGACTACAGCATGCGGGTGTGGCTCACGACCGACCGGCTGACGAGCCTCGGTCTCACCCCCAACGACGTGATCAACGCGATCAAGGGGCAGAACCTGCAGGCCGCGGTGGGACGCATCGGCGCCCAACCGATGAGCGCGGACCAGACGTTCCAGCTCAACATCCAGACCCAGGGCCGGCTCGTCGATCCCGAGGCCTTCGAGCGCATCGTGGTGCGGGCCAACCCGGACGGCTCGTTCGTGCGCATCGGTGACATCGGCCGGGTCGAGCTCGGCGCGCAGTCCTCCGACGCCCAGGGGCGGTTCAATGGCGGTCCGGGCGCCGTCATCGCCGTTTTCCTGTCGCCGGGTGCCAACGCCGTAAGCGTGGCGAGCGCGGTGGGGAATTACTTGGCCGACGCCGCCGAGCGCTTTCCCAAGGGCGTCGCTTACAAGGTGACTTACGATTCCACGGACTTCGTGCGGGAGTCTATCATAGAGGTCCAGCACACCCTCTTCGAGGCCTTCGTGCTGGTCGCGATCGTGGTTTTCCTGTTTCTCGGCAACCTGCGGGCGACGCTCATCCCCATCATCGCGGTGCCGGTCTCGCTCATCGGCACGTTTGCCGTGATGCTGGCACTTGGCTTCTCGGCCAACATGGTCTCGCTGCTCGCGCTGGTCGTGGCGATTGGGATCGTGGTCGATGACGCCATCGTGGTGGTGGAGAACGTCGAGCGCGTCATGGAGCAGCACCCCGAGCTTTCCCCCAGCCAGGCGGCGAAGCAGGCGATGGGCGAGATCACGGCGCCCATCCTGGCCATCACCCTGGTGCTGCTCTCCGTGTTCGTGCCGGTGGCCTTCATCCCCGGCATCAGCGGGCAGATGTTTCAGCAGTTCGCGGTGGCGGTCTCGGCCTCCATGGTGATCTCGGCGCTGAACGCGCTGACCCTGTCGCCGGCGCTCTGCGCGGTCTTCCTCCGGCCCCGTCACGGACCCCGCAAGGGGCTGATGCGCTACGTACTCGGGACCATTGATCTCGCGCGCGACCGCTATGCCGCGGCCACCAAGGTGCTGGTGCGGCGGGCGGCGCTGTCCGTTAACGTGCTGGCGGTCGTCTTCGTGGGCGTCGGTTATCTGTTCGAGACGACGCCGACCGGGTTCGTGCCCGAGGAGGACCAGGGGGCCTTCTTCGTGGAGGCGCAGCTCGCAGAGGGCTCATCGGTCAATTACACCGCCACGGTCGTCGCGCGCATCGAGCAGGTGCTGATGCAGACGCCGGGGGTGGCGAGCGTGACCGGCGTGATCGGCTACAGCTGGCTCGATGCCCTGAAAAAGTCCAACAGCGCTTTTTTCGCCGTCCGGCTAAAGCCCTTCGAGGAGCGCCCAGGGCCTGAGTTGGACGTGCACGCGATCCTCGCCCGGCTGCACGCGACGTTTCTCACCTTCCCCGACGCCAACGTCTTCGTCTTCAACATCCCGCCCATCAT
>JAGTVB010000178.1 GCA_018224385.1 Gammaproteobacteria bacterium | reverse complement strand
TCGTTTCGTCAGCGTCACCATTGAGAGTTTAAAACCGCAGCCAGAATCTGTCCGCAGCCAGTGCCTTGCCATAAGGGTGTGTCCGTTAGGGATGCCAGACGCAAGTCTACAAGGATGTATTCACGACCTCCCTTGAGGCAAGGCGACTGGCGCCACCCGGACGAAACGATGATCCGAGCACCGCGTTGAACAAGTGGGGCGTACCCAGGAGTACGCGAGGATGACTTTGGTGGCTTCGCTTCCTAGCCCAACAGAGCAACCCGCTGAAGCTCAACTTGCCGAGCTGCAGCGGCGCGTAGTGCAACTCGAGCAATCAGAAGCCCGATACAAGCGGGCGCTGAAAGCTCTGCGGCGGCGGGAACGGCGGTTGCGGGTCATGGCGGATGCGATGCCCGCATTTATTTCTTATGTGGATAAGGATCAGTGTTACCGCTTTGTCAACAAGGCCTACGAAACATGGTTTGGACGATCGCCTCAGAAGATCCAATGTCTGCAGGTGAGGGAGGTGCTGGGTAGCCGCGCTTACGAACAGGTTCGCCCATACATTGAGGCCGCCCTGTCAGGGCGCGAAATATCTTTCGAAACCGAGCTTCATTTCGAGCACCAGGGCATCCGCTGCATCCGGGCGACGTATCTGCCGCATCAGGCCCAGCACGGCCGGGTATACGGTTTCTTTGTGCTGGCGGAGGATTTTACCGAGCGCAGAGCCGCACGAGACGTGCTGATGAAAGCGGAGCAACGACTGCGTCAGGAGCAGGCTCTGAGGGAAGTGGAGCAACATTTTCACCGCATGGTGGATAGCTTGCCGGAGATGATCTGGATGTCCGGCACCGACGCTCTTTGTGTTTATTTCAATAAACAGTGGCTCGAGTTCACCGGTAAACGCATGCAGGAGGAACTCGGAGACGCATGGCTGGAGAACGTTCATACTGACGATCGCGATCAGTGTATCGAGATCTACCGCGCCGCCTTTGTTGCGCGGAGGCATTTTACTATGGAGTATCGACTACGCCGCTACGATGGCCAGTATCGGTGGGTCCTCGACAGCGGCAGGCCATGGTATGACGCCGACGCCAAGTTTGCCGGTTTCATCGGTTCGGCGATCGATATCACGGAACGAAAACAGGCTGAGGAAGCCCTGCAGCGGCATCGCGATGAATTGGCTCATCTTTCACGCCTGACCGTCATGGGGGAAATGGCGACGTCGCTTGCTCACGAGCTGAATCAGCCCTTAACCGCGATTGTGAATTATGCTGAGGGTGCCGTCCTTCGGCTACGGCCGGAATTCAAAGGCAACTCTGACTTTCTCTGTGTCCTTAGGGAAATCACGGCACTCGCGATGCAAGCCGCCAACATTTTGCGCAGCGTGCGCAACTTCGTGCGAAAACAGCAAGAGAAATGGCAGCCTGTTGACGTCAACTCGGTTGTCGAGGCCGCGTTGAGCTTGATTGCCGATCAGATTCGCCAGAATCGGACTAAACTCAACATCGCGCTCGCCCCCGACCTGCCGAAGGTGACGGGTCGTTATACGCAACTGGAGCAAGTGGTCCTTAATCTTATTCTCAATGCAATAGAAGCAACCGCCGGTGTAACTGATCGTCAACGCTTAATCGACATCCAAACGCGGGTGAATGAAGAGCGCGAGGTTGAAGTACGGGTCGTGGATAACGGAGTCGGTTTAGCGGCGGAGATTACCGATCAGGTATTTGAGCCTTTTTTCACCACAAAGGCACGTGGCCTCGGCATGGGATTGCCAATCTGTCGCACTATCGTTGATGTTCACCACGGTCGGATCTGGTCGAGCCCGGCAGACAATCACGGCGCTTGCTTTGGCATCGCGATCCCTGCGGAATCACGGGGATCTGTTCGTGGTAGATGAACCGATCGTCTACATTGTGGATGACAGCCCAGATGTACGTAACAGCCTTTCCTGGTTAGTACAGTCGGTGCGGCTCAGGGCACACGCCTGTGACTCCGGGGAGCAGTTTCTCGCCGCTTGCCATCCGGATCAACCGGGCTGCCTGGTGCTCGACCTGCGCATGCCAGGCATGGGCGGAATGCAGCTGTTGGAAAGCTTGGCGACGAGGGGTATCCAACTGCCTGTCATCGTCTTTACCGGCCACGGGGAGGTGGAAACTGCTGTTCGTGCTATGAAAGCGGGCGCTCTGGACTTTGTCGAAAAGCCCTTCACCCAACAGGGGCTTTTAGAAAAGATTCAAAAAGCGTTGCATGAGGATAGGCGGCGCCGCCAGGCGCGTGACGAAAAAACACGGATTGCTCGCCGGATCGCTCAACTGACGCCTCGAGAAAGTGAGGTATTGGAGTTAGTCGCTAGCGGCCTGACCAACAGGGCTATCGCCAAACGCCTTGGGATCAGCGAGAAAACAGTCGAAGTGCATCGGGCGAAAATCATGGAAAAGATGCATGCCGGATCGCTGGCCGAGTTGATCCGCATGGTCAACCGAAATCAACTTTGGACTACGGGAATACCCTAATACCGATATGTAAATCCACTAATTGTGGCGGGCGTCGCCGTATCTTAACTTGCGGCTATGGGGTCATGTCGGGATGGGGTCCTTACCATTGCGCATTAGGGAGATGCGGTGTCGGAAGGCGCAGCAAAAATCAGCAGAATGTCTCCAGAGGCAAAGCTTTTTCATCTACTGATCTGATTTGACAATGATTGATACAAAGATTTGCGTGTCCCTAACAGAACCGGTATACCGCGATAAGGCAACGCTTCGAATCGAGCTGCACGGCCGGCTCGATATTCGTTGCACGAGCAAGCTGCTCAGTGCCTTGACAACAGAAACCAAGGCGATTGCCGGCTACATCATCGATCTGAGAGCCGTACGGGAGATCTACGACTCGGGCGTGGCGTTGCTGTTAATGGCAAATCGGCGTGCACGGGCGGCCTCGTTGCCGCTGGAACTTATAAATTGCGATACGCGCCTAGCGCGCAGGTGTAGGTCGTTAGGACTTACGGTGGCGCACAAGGCTCCTGTTCTCGAAATGGCTTAGCCTAAGGCACGAGGGGCAAAGCGTGGGGCCGGCCATGCCGGCTCCTTTCCCAGCGCCTTACTCGGGAACAAACGGAATCCGCGCGGTCTGTAAGTCGTCGATAGCGCCTCGCGGGTACTGATCGCGCTCTGGGTAGCGCTGGGGAACGCGAGCTGACGGGATACGTCCCAGGGATGCTTGCCCTCATGGAACCCTTCGCCAAACGCGGGGGCATGCTCAGAAAGTTGCCCCGCCTCGCCTTGTTACGTACTCTTTATCCATCCCCGCTTCTCCCGGTCGATGCCGGTGGGGTCGAAAACGAAGCGCGAAGAATCGAACAATGCGGCCGGTTCGGCTCCGAGTTCGAACAACGTTTCCGCCGGGCATTGGGCGACCTGCCTCGATCTCGATTCCAGGCGGGTCTTGCCATCAGTGGATATCCCCGCGCGGTGCTTGAGCATGTCCAGAAAGGCCTCCGCACTCTCCGATTGGGATTTGTTTCTGTCCAAACCGGGCATCTCGTAGCGCCCCGCACGCCGGCTTCCCCTGGCTATTTCGTCGATGAGCTTACGCGGTGCACCGTGGTTTTCAAGGGCCCGTGACACCGGTTCCAGATGCTTTAGCAATGAATCCGGAGTAGGTGCGCGTCATTGCGGGTCTATATTCTTGTGCGGTGTACCGAGTTACGGCCTGCTACTTGGAGGATGCGGCGTGTTTGATTGGGTAACCAAGATGGTTGAAGGCGGTGGATATGTCGGTATCGCCCTACTGATGCTGCTCGAGAATGTGTTTCCGCCCATACCCTCGGAGCTGATCTTGCCGTTGGCGGGTTTCGCCGCGGCCCGTGGCGAGCATAACCTCATCTTTGTCATGCTCGCGGCAACGGTGGGATCGCTGCTGGGGGCGATCTTCTGGTATTACATCGGCAAACTCATCGGCCGTGAGCGATTGAAACGTTGGGCGGCACGTCACGGACGCTGGCTGACAATGTCGCCAAGAGACGTGGACAGGACTGCCGACTGGTTTGACAGACACTGCGAGAAAGCGGTGTTCTTCGGGCGAATGATTCCTACCATCCGTACCTTGATCTCGGTGCCGGCGGGTATCTACTCGATGGCATTTATCCGTTTCCTCTCCTATTCATTTTTAGGGACAGCGATTTGGGTCGGGCTGCTGGCGAGCTCGGGCTATCTCTTGGGACAAGGACACCAGCAGGTCCAGATCTATCTCAATCCGATCTCCAACCTCATCGTTGCGATCATCCTCGTTTGGTATGTGTACCGCATGGTGACATTCAAGAAGCGCTTAACCCATCCCTGAAGCGATGACTTCCCGTCGTCTCAGCGCGGCCTATCGAGCGGGATCGGTTTGGCCGCTGCAGCGCCATGCGTCTTGCTCGCGGGCCGCGCGCTACGGTTTTTTCACAGAGCTCCGGTCGTTATCGCAGCCGCGGCCGGGCCTTGATGGGGGCAATTAGCTCGTTCATGCCGGAGTTTCGATGTCGGCTTCTTTCTGACGGTGAACCGTCGATACCTCCGACCAGCGAATCAGACCACGCCGCGCCGCATGTTGCGCCGCCGCCTCGGTATCTTGCACCAATAGCATTTCGCTTCCGAGCGTTTCTACCTCGCGGGCGATACGGGAGACTTTGGATCGATTCAAGGGGTGCACGTCGCGGATGTATGCAGCGATGACGCGCCCTGGGTGCCGCTGAATTGCTTGAGAGTACAGCGCCGGGTCCTGTTGTCCCGAGTCGCCGATCAGGATGAACCGGGTATGAGGATAAAAGCGGAAGATTCGCTCAATCTTATCCAGCTTGTGCTCATGGCCGCTCTTGACGAATTTGGTCTGGTCCAGGCCAAGATCGCGCAGTAACAACGGCCCGCGCGGGATGCCGTGGACATCAAGGAACGCGAGCAGCAGATCGTAAATGTTCCAAGTGCTGCTGGAGACATAGAAAATGGGGTTATTCGAGGCTCCGTCCGGCCCCTTTTGGAGTGCCGAATAGAATGCCGAGACGCCCTCGAACGGCACCCGCGTGCGGGCGTTGTTCAGAAAAAGCACGCGCATCATGCGGAAGAAGTCGGTGGCATAGGTTCTGATAATGGTGTCGTCGATGTCGCTGATGACTGCAAAATCCGCGTTCACAGGGGGTATGAGCACTTGACTGGGCGCCGTGATTGGCCCCTGTGAGGGAGTGACCTGTTCCGCCAGTTGCAGATGAACGTCAAACCAGCCACTGGCGTTGACTGGCAGCCCAGCCGTGGCAAGGTCGAATGCGAAGTACCCATCATCGTCCGTACGGGTCTCGCAGGGTTGACCGTTGAACTCGGCTCGCACCCGGGCGTACGGTATCTCGTCGCTCTCGATGCGATGGTACATGGCCCTTAGGTTTTCCCACCAGTGCGCCTCCTCGTGCGGGTCACCGAGATCCTTTTCCTCCAGAACGCGGCCGGAAAACGTGACCATGGATGCGTTGCCATAGCCGAGGAAGGGCATGATCTGCACCGGTCCAAGCCAGCCCATGCGCCGCTTGAGGCGAAAACGCGCGGCGTCGAGTCGCGTCTCCAGGCGGTGGGCGCCGATGACGATGAGTTTCAAAGGGTTCATGATCCTGGATTCCTTAGGGACCGTTGCAGGGAAATGCACACGCTGTTGCAAGAATCACCGCGCTGGCCGCAGCGCCATTGTGCGCTGGGCCCACAATACGGGAAGGAACAGTTCGTACCGCTCGGTGTCACTCGCCCCATTGCCGGGCTCGTCCTTGCCGGGTCGGTTTCCTGCCGGTCAAAACCGTTCCTGATGATTCTGCCTTGCCAGCCGTCGTGCGCCTTGCTTCGCCGGCGCTCGCTGGGGTTTAAAACACGCTCGTAGTAGCGTTACCGGGAGATTATTTACAAGCGTATTGCAAAACTTACAAGTTCTACCCCGGTAACCGGCAAGGTCAGCAAGCGGCTGCGCGAATCGGTGCACCGGCAGTGCAATGTGTCGCTAAGCGCAGCGGCCATTTTATCTCACGGCGGTAACGGCAAACAAAGGCAATCGATGCAGGGCGGTGGTCGGTGCAGTGGCCGAATGGCCGCCTCCACGGTTAGGGGTCGCGTGGTTACGGATCGGACCATGGGATCAATGGTCGGTATGGATATTGCCGAATAGTCGTTTGACTTGCTGACCGGACGAGGAGCTGCGTGCAACTTGCCTATTCACTGGATGGCGAGCGCCTGCTTTGTGTTATTCCAGGCGCTTCGCGGTTCGTTTAGCAGAACCGGGCAGGTTTCGCTAACGTTGTTCCGGACCGTGGTCTGCGCAAGACCAACGAGCGCTGGCAGCGCGAATTTCTACAGCCTATCCATGAGGAGGTAACCCATGACAACGGATCGTAAGGTTCCAGATGAGACCCGGGAACAAACGGCGCAACACTACGAAGATCTTCAAAAAGCCGGACGCGAGTATGAGGAGGCTACCGAGGATCTTGTTCGGTCCGGAGAGGTGGAAGATAAGACCGCAGAACGTCGGGACATGCCCGAGGCTAAGCGCAAAGAGCTAGAGGAGGCAGAGGCAGTGGGGAAAGAGCGGGCAAAGGAAAAAGACCCAGGGATTGTCCGCGATTATTCTAAACCAACCCGCTAGCAATGGATGAAGGATACAAAGCATAATCAGTCTAACCCAGGTCGCCGCGGGACAGAGGGTAGTCCTGGCATGTGAGCTGATGAAGTGCACACTAAACCGTGCACAAGAGTTTCACGGTGCGAGATCGTGGCTTACTCACAGATGGTATAAAGATTTCGATGAAATTTGGCCTATCGCGCAAAATCGAAATAGTTCTGGAGGCAACATGACTTACAAATTCTTGAACGCAAGCATAGCGCTGCTTGCATGCACACTTTTGTTCGGCTGCGAAGTGGAGAAGACCCAAGAGGGGAAGCTGCCCAAAGCTGACGTGGATGTTAAGACCGAGCCCGGTCAAATGCCGAAATATGATGTTAAGACCCCGGATGTTGATGTTGGTACCAAGGAAAAGAGTGTCACCGTGCCCGATGTGGATGTGCAAACAAAGGAGAAACAAATAACAGTGCCGGATGTGAATGTGACTATGCCTGACGAGAACAAGGAAAAGGCACAACAGTAGCGCTTATTCGACTTCCTTGTCCTTGTACCGTCGGAGTATCAAGGCCCCTTGGGCGGGAAAGGGATGATTAAACCGAGGAGAGGTTGGTCGGTATGTTGGGCAGCCACCGACACTCCATAGACGGGATTTGCCATGGCTAGCGCGAACGCTTTTCTTTTAAGTCGAGTCCTGTTGCAGTTTTCTGAGAGCGCCGAAGAAAGTCACGAGGACATTATTGGCGATCTCTCGGCTGCGGCGCTCACACCCGATGGCAGCCTGTGGCTGGCGTCGGATGAATGCCTTGGGGTCGAACGCTTGTCGCCGATTGCGGCGGCGGCCTACGGCCGCCATCGTAGGTTTCCTTTGAAGGAGTATGTCGACTTATTCAACCTGGATGATGAGATCGATATAGAGGGCCTGGACTCCAGTGATAATTACCTGTGGTTTACCGGGTCTCACAGTACCAAACGGAAGAAGGCGAAGGGGAAAGCGGATGCGTCGGATATTGAACGGATCGAAACCATCAAAACCGATGCAAACCGCTACCTGCTCGGACGCGTCCCCGTCGTAAACGGTGAACTTTATCGCTCCTATCCGTCGCAAGAGTCCGCGGCGCCTTTGGTGGCCGCGACGTTAGAGAAGACCAACACCGGCAACGTACTCACGGAGGCGTTGCGGGATGACCCGCATCTGGGGCCATTCGTAAAGTTGCATCTCCCAAGCAAGGACAATGGGCTCGACATCGAGGGGCTGGCAGCGTCCCACGATCGGCTTTTTCTTGGGCTACGCGGTCCGGTATTGCGGGGTGCGGCTATTATTTTGGAGCTTGAGGTGCAGCAAAGCGATTCGGGTGTTCTCACGCTCCGGCCGATCGGTCCAGAAGGACAGCTTTACAGGAAGCATTTTCTGGAATTGACCGGTCTCGGGATACGCGATTTATGCCTTCAGGGGGAGGATCTGATTATCTTGGCGGGCCCGACGATGCAGCTCGAGGGGATTATACGTGCCTTTCGGCTGCGCGAAGCGCTCAGTCTCTCGCATGAAAGCTTTTCGCAACTGGGTGATGGAACGCTCGAACTGCTCTTCGATTTACCTTTGTTGCCTGGGTTCGATCATGGAGAAGGCATTTCGCTGTACCCTATGCTGGGCGTGGAAGACGCCGTACTGGTGGTGTATGACGATCCCGCTCCAAAGAGATTTCACGGTACGGGGGCGGTGTATGCGGATGTCTTCCGTTTACCCTGAGAAGCTGTTTTAAAAATTACTGCGCTTGCCGTGGGGGCGCTGCGGGCTCGCGCGACGCACAATGGACCTGGGCCATTGCGAGCGGCCGCAGCGTTAGGTCCTTTAAATCCTGTCCCGCCACCTTTTAATCCTCACCTGTCTTTTGATCAACCCAATTGATTCTATGGTGATCTCTCGGGTGACCGTGGCGATGCTGTCCGTCTCTTCAAGTAGAGAATCAAAAATCACAGTGAGCATTTCGTTCGCCACTTTCTGGTTACGGCTGGCGGCCAAATCCCATGAAACTCTCTCGATCACCTGCAATACGACATCCTTTATGGCGCTTTTCAGGCTACTGGTTACGATTTTTCCAAGGCCAGGAATACGCTCAATCGTGGCTACCTCCTGGTTCTCCTCAAGCACTCTCGCAACAAGTTGTTCCACATAGCGTGCAATCGCCTTCTTATGCCCAAAGTAGACCGTTTGCGAAGCAGCCGAGAGTCTCACTGATATCCACTTAGCAAGAGGCTCCCGACGAGGTTCCACCACATCCGTAAGGATCCGGTGCGCTACCGGGCTCCCATAGCGAATTTCCTCTTCAATGGCATCGAGAATGCGGATGATAACGCGGTCGGAGATTTCCTCGATCAAGACGTCGAAATATTTGTTTAAAAATCGGTAACCGGAGGTGTCGGTGAGATCGATCACCCCGCGTTTCTGAAGCCTCATCAGAAGGGAAACGACGCGCAGTAAGCGAAGCGCTCTGAGGGATCCAATGGGGATACACCCGAGCACGTCGTACCAATGAGCAAAAGGATAGAAGTACCATTTTTGGTATACGTGCTGGCGGATGCTGATAACCCACCGTACCAAGATTTCAACTATATAAATAGCAACAAAAAAAAGATCGTAATAAAGAAAGTGTTGATGCACTTGTTCGCGATAGAAATGATAAAAGTTGGGACTGTTCCGCTTTAGCATATTCTGCACGACGTCGGCCGCGAACAGCGAATCAAAGACAATCCACACCAGGTTGACGATAACCAGAATAATCATGAAGAGATCGATCGCATCGAGGATAAGCTCGTTACGGGGCTGGGAGCGCATTTTGTTATACATGTCGGCCATACGTCAGTCTCTATTGGATTGCGAGTTGACAGCATCGACGCGAGGGGCAATCGAGCTGCGCGCGTTTAACGGCTGGCTCAGAGAGTACCCCGCAGGCCATAGCGGGTGGTGCACCCAGCGCGCCGCAATGAAATAGCCTGGAGACACTTTGAACAGCCACAAAGCGGGCCCGCCAGGGGTATTTGGATGGTCATACTCCCCGGTTCACTGAGCTGCTTCGCTACAGGCGCTTCATGTCGCCGGCGCTGACGGCATCTCTTGAGCGAGTATCAAGGCTCGGTGCCAACTGCCCTGCACACCACGCGCCGGGATTGGCTTTCGGCTCGGTCCTTGTGGCGACGATTTTGGGGCCAGATGGTAGCACGTCAGGCATTTCCCGATGGGTCGATTAGGGAAGATCCCAGTGGCACCGAGTACCCAAGGAGCATAAATTCTTATTAGTTTGAAGAGCGACGCAGGAGAACATGCTCATGAAACTAAAGGGCAAGACCATCGCCCTTGTGGCTGGCGATCTGTATGAGGACTTGGAGCTGTGGTACCCCTACTATCGCCTCCAGGAGGAAGGTGCCCAGGTGGTGGTAATCGGTACAGGCGAAGAACGCTATAAAGGCAAGAATGGCTTGTCGGTAGTGCCAGACCGGCAGATTGCAGAAGTATCGCACAGTGAGTTCGCGGGTGTCGTCATCCCCGGTGGCTACGCCCCTGACCATATGCGCCGCCACCGAGCGCTATTGGAGTTTGTACAACGACTGTTTGAGCAGGGTAAAATCGTGGCATACATATGCCATGCAGGTTGGGTTCCAGCGTCTGCAGGGATTTTAAAGGATCGCCGGGTGACGTCTTTCTTTTCTATCCGGGATGATCTCGAGAACGCAGGGGCACACTGGGTTGATGAAAGTGTCGTCAAGGACGGTAATCTTATTTCTAGCCGATACCCAGATGATCTTCCGAATTTCTGCCGCACCATTATCGAGTCATTGGCGGAGTCTTGAGGGGCTGCCCTGGGGTACGCGATGCTGGCCTGTGCAACATCGCTCCAAAACAGTTTCCAAGAACCGCTGGTAAACGACATGTCTGAGAGGGTGTTTTAAAACCCGGCGAGCACAGCCGGTCTTAGAACATCCTGTGAGCCCGAAGGAGAAAACTCATGCCCAGAAACATTTTTTATATTATTGGCGTCATCGTCGTTGTTCTCATCGTTCTTGCCGTTCTCGGGATCGTGTAACTTCGAGACTTATGCGGACTAGGGCGCTCCATGGCCGAGCAAGGAGCCCCCTAGTCCGCGAGGAGGTATTCGACGGTGGAAACCACGCGCAGGGTCTTGTGGATCTGCTGCTGTTGCATCATGCCGGGCGTGTTATCACGAGGTAGAATCTCGAAGAGCCCTTGATTGGCGCGGCGGATACCAGCGAGTGCACTGTCGGAGTCGGCGGCGAATTGGGTGGCGGCCGCTCGCGCATTCTGGGTGGCCTCGACGATCATCTCCGGCTTGAATTTCGTCAGCCGGGTGAACAGATAGTACGGTCCACCCCCGCCCGGTCCCGCCTCAGCACTGAGCGCCACCCCTTTGTCGACCAGCTCAGCTTGGCGCCCGCGCGCAGCGGCGATGCGATCCACATCCGGTGATCGCACCATCAGCGTCTGACTGACAATAAACCGGCTCTCCACCGGTCCCGACCGATAGGCCTCCGCATGCAGGTCGATGACACTGAGGCTTTGCAGCTCGATCGCCGCTGCCGGAACCCCCTGTGCCGTGAGAAAAGCCGTAACTGACTGGGCGTCTTGCTCGATCTCGGTCTGCACCTGGGACAAGTCGTTGCCGGTGGCCACGAACCGAATAGGCCACAGGGCGAGGTCGGCCTTCACGGGCCGCTCGGCAACTCCTTTGACCGTGACATAGCGATCCGCCGCCCTGGCCTGCAGAAACCCGTGACCAACGAACCAGCCGCCGAGCGCAACGCCCACCCCCAAAAGCAACGCGCTCAGCGCCCACATCAGTCGCTCGTTCATGACACGGTCGCTCTGCACTCGGTTAACACTCGTTGCCGACAAAACGGCGATGAGACCGTGAACAGCGCCGGGATCGTAGCGCCGTCAATTCGCCGGCAAGTCCCCTGGACACCCTCACACCGAGGCACCAGGGCGGCGCCGCTCGCACCGCCCCGACGCTTTCGTTGCCGGCGCTGGCGTTAAAGGCGCGCGAGGTCCAATGCGCCCTGTTCACCTGCCCAGGCTTCCTGAAGGCGCTGTTGGGCTTTGGCTGCAGCACGCGTGTCGCCAAGCTGCTGGTAAGTCTCGACCAGCCCATACAGGGCCCAACCGTTGTTTGGAACGCGCAGCAAGCTCGCCAGGAAAACACTCTCGGCCTCCCGCGCTTTACCCATCTGCAGGAGCACGGCGCCCAGGGTCTGGCGCACGGGGTAATACCAAAACGGCGGTTCCGTGTAAGCGAGTTCGTCCTCGATGGCCACCGCCGCCTCGAGCTCACCACGGGCGCCGCGAAAGTCGCCGTGGGCCTGGAACACGCGCGCCAGCACCACATGCCGCGCAAGCTCCAGCAGCTCGGCGGCCGGCACGCCCCCAGCGGTGAGCGCAGAGAAGTCGGAATGCTCGCCGATCTGGGCGATGGCCTTGGCTTCAGCCTTGGCCGCAAGTTCATCGCCGTTAGCGGCAAAGGCGATGCCGCGGGCGTAGTGCCACATCGCTTTCACATAGGGCAGGCTATCGCCAGGGTCCGGCAGCGCTAACACGGTGTCCGGGGCGCTGAACTGAGCATGGGCAAAATAGGGTGCCACCTTAATCGGCTGCACCCAGGGGATGCTGCGCGCCGCTTCGTCAGAAACGATGTCTCCGAGTTTCCGGGCCGCATCGATGGCGCTTCCCGATTCTCCGGCCATCTGCGCCGAGGCCATGAGCGAGTGCACATTGTGCGGATAGTAGGCTTGCGGATAGAGACCCTCCGGAGAGGCCTGCGCGATGTACGCCTCATCTGCGGAGACTGCGTCCTTGTTGGCAGCGAGCGCATCCTGATACTTGCCGACACGGTAGAGGACATGAAACGGCATGTGCACCAGGTGACCGGCACCGGGCATGGCGGCGGGCAGCCGGCGTGCATAGGCTTCGGCCCGCTCGGGCTGGGCGGAAGCCTCTACCATGTGGATGTAATAATGGATCGCCCCGGGGTGATCGGGGTTCTCTGCGAGAACACCTTCCAGCAGGGTGAGGATTTCCGCCGTTTTGCCCTTTGGCTCGGCACCACCGGCTGCCCAGTAATCCCAGGGCTGCAAATCCATCAGCGCCTCGGCGTAGAGAACCGCGACCTGCTCATCATCCGGGAAGCGTGCCGCCACCCTGCCCATGGCCTCGGCGTAAGCGCCATCAAGCGCCTCTCGTTCCAAGTTCGAATCATCCGAGTAGCGTTTGCCGAGTGCGGCAATCAGCGCTCGTTCCTTAGCGCTCGCGCCACCTGCCTTCGCCTCGGCCTGGCGCAGGGCGGCCAGCGCGGGCGCTAGGGCCTCGTCTTCCATGGGCGCGTTGATGTTGGGGCCAAGCACCAGCGCTTCACCCCAGTAACACATGGCACAGTCGGGATCGAGCTGCTGCGCTGCGCGAAAAGCGCGCCGTGCCTCGGAGTGGTTGAAGGCGTACGCCAGTCGCAGACCCTGATCGAAGTAGCGTTGCGCACGGGGGTTAGCCGCCGTGATCGGCAGGCTCACGCTACCGAGGTTGTCCCACAAAGGCGGCTTGCTCTCGAGATAGCGAGCGCTTGCGCGCGCGCCCTGGGTGGGGAAAGGGCCGAGCTCGGTTTTCACCGCAGCCACTTTCTGATAATAGGCGATCAAGCTCTGGCTGCTGGCGCCATTGGGGAGACAGGTGGCGCGATTGGCGCGCAATACCTCGTCAAAGAAAACGCCCCCTTCGTCCCTGGCCGGGGACGAGGAGAGTTCGGAGCCAACCAGTGTGGCGGCGACTATTCCTGCACTGCCGATTACTAGGCTGAGCGACTTAATCGGTGTCATGGCTTCCTCCTTCGGACTAACCGTGTCAGTTCTCCGTTGGCAGACTCGATTCTGAGGACATATTCCTCCACCACACGGATGTGCCGGAGATCGAGCCGTTAGTCATTTTGGGCCAATACCCAAGTAAGGCCGTAAGCTATAGCAGGCAAAAGCGTCCAGTGCAAGAGAAAACAGAGCGCTTAGAGGGGATCGGCTGCAGGCACTTACCGCCCCTGCGCGACCGGGGCTGCCGGTCCGAAAAATTCGGTTTGACATGCCTTGGGACCGCTCCGGCAACCGAGCGAAAAATGCGCGGCGGTCATCCCGCGGGTGACCATCTGACGTTCTGACGTTAATGTGCTCGCGAAAACAAGGGTGATAATTGCAAAAGATACTGGGACTTATCCTAATTTTGCAGCGACCAGCTGGGTCTTAATCTTATCCCTGCATAGGCCCTGTGGAGCGCCGACCTGTGGTAGCGTCATGCCAGATTCCGTAGGCGTCACAGTGCGGCTGCAATCGGGATAGGGATAGGGGAAGAAGGCCGGCATGACAACGCGATGCAGATAGAACATGGCCTGTGCTATCGACACCTTGGACGTTGAAGCCATTGGGATGACCCACGCAGCCGCCGTATCTCGAGCAAAATTGGTTGTCTGACGTTAGGTAACAACTGGAGAATTATCATGAAAGCAGTTATGCCCACAATGACTCTAGCGGTGGTGATGGCAAGTGCATGGGTTATGTCAGGGGGCGCGTCGGCTGACGAGCAGGGCGCCATGATGGGTACCCGTTCGACGCAAGGTGACTTGAGCGAGAAGGCCCAGAAGTTTATCGAGAAGGCGGCCAAGGGCAACATGGGTGAAGTCGCCCTCGGTGAGCTAGCGCGGGAGAAAGGCAGTAGCGACGCGGTACGCCAGTTTGGCGCACGCATGGCCGAAGAGCATGGCAAAGCCAACGATGAGCTCAAGACGATTGCGCAGGCTAAGGGCGTGCAGTGGCCAGCGCAGTTAAATGAGCAGCATCAGGAGCTTGCAGATGAGCTCTCCCAGTTATCGGGACAGGAATTCGATCAGAAGTACATGAAGGAAATGGTGAAGGCTCATGAAAAGGACGTGGAGAAATACGAGAAGATGACGCAAGAAATCGAAGACCCTGAAGTGAAGCAATACATAGAAGGAACGCTACCGGTATTGCGTGAGCACCTCGAGCTGGCTAAACAAATTGAAGATAACAAAAATTAAGGGCTGGGCAGTGGCTGCTCGACACAGCGTCCAGATAAGGATGTGCCGTGACCGAGAGCGATCAGCACGTCGTATCTCTCGACCCCGGTCGATGGTGATTGTTTGGGTTTAGGGCAACGACGCGGCCTCTGGTGTGGGGGCCGCATCCCTTAGGTGCCAACTTAAGAGATCATGCTCGAGTTCAGCGCGATCATTTGTCCCTACTGCTGGGAGCACGTCGAAGTCCCTTTGGAGACAGAACCGGGTAATCATGAATTCATCGAGGATTGCCCGGTTTGCTGCCAGGCGATATTGATGCGCGTGACGATTGGGTTGGACGGCGAGCTGCAACACGTAGAGAGCGTCCGCGAAAACGAGTAAATCGGGGACGGCGTGCGGCCCCCGGCAGAAGCGCTCGAGCGTGTGCCGCCGACGTACCTGCCATGCCTCAATGACTACCCCTGTCTTTCTCAAACCCTGGGGGGGCCGACGCGCAGGCCGACTAAGCCGCAGCGTTACCTGCGGTTCTTCATCGTGAAATGCGTCTAAGATTAGTCCATGTCGTGAGTATTGTGTCAATATTTAATTCTTATTGTCTGTTGATATATATATTAAAACAATAACAAGTCCGTTCTGATTATTCTATCAAAAGACAACTCACGCTCCACACCGATCCCAACGATGCAGGAGAGCATCGTAAAATCTCGAAATCGCGCATTTTGTGCGTTGTGAGAGGCGAGAGCGGCACTCCGAGTTTAATCCTCCACGCAATTACTCAACCTTCATTCTATTTGTACAAATAATATGCAGTAAAAAGTTTGACAAACTATGTACAAAACATATACGTATTGTATCTATACCGGTCATGGAGGCACAGGATCCGATCATTTTGCGGATGACGTCTGGGAGAACATCCGGGCCATCGCCCGCGGCGTTTTGCGGGATCCCGCTCTGCTGTTGTTGGACGAAGCGACCGGCGCTCTAGATGCGGAGAGCGAACGTCTCGTGCAGTCGGCCTGGAAGCCCTCATGCGAGCGCGCACCACCATCGTCATTGCCCACCGGCTCGCCACCGTGCGCCGCGTAGCTCGCATCTTGGTCATCGATCGGGGGCGGCTGGTGGCAAGCGATCTGCGAGAGCGAAGGTGCTGTTGTTGGCGGATCGGTTCTATCCCTCGGTGGACCTGTTTGCCTGGTTACACGCTCATCACTGGCACTACCGGTTGCGGCTCAAGGGCAATCTATTGGCCGATCCGG
>JAGTVB010000177.1 GCA_018224385.1 Gammaproteobacteria bacterium | reverse complement strand
TTCGCCGGATTCTCTTTACGTCGAGGCCCTGGCAGCGCCGGATACCATCAACACCATGCCGGAAAAGACCCTGCTTGCCTTCGCCGATCATGGGAGTGTGAAGGACACCATGCGGATCGACGGCGGCGATGCCGAAGCGGTGGTCGCGGAATTTGCCCGCGCGGGCATCGACGAGGAAGCGCTTGCCGCCGACCTCCAGCGCGAAGGTGCCGCCGCATTTGCCAGTTCATGGAATGATCTGATGTCCCTCATCGCCGCGAAAAGCGAGGTGGTGACGAAGACCGGTCAGGCATGAGCCAGCCGACGCCGGCCCACCCGCGCATCCTGACGATCAACGGCGGCTCGTCGAGCATCAAGTTCGCGCTCTTCGAGGCGGGTGACGCGTTGGGCCGGATTCTGGATGGGGAGATTGACCGGATCGGAGGGCCGGAGGCCGGCTTTCGGGCAACGGGTCCGGACCCGGAGGACACCTTCTCGCGGACCGTGACAGCGCCGGACTACAAGGCCGCGGTCGGCATTCTGATGGACTGGATCGAGGCGCGCGGCGGCCGTGATGCCTTGACCGCGGTTGGGCATCGCGTGGTGCATGGCGGGCCGAACTATTTCGAGCCGCAGCGCATCACGGCAGAAATGCTTGCAGAACTGCACCGTCTCAGCCCGTTCGATCCCGCGCATCTACCGGGAGAGATCCTGCTGGCGGAGACCCTTCATCGGCGGATCCCGGACCTGCCTCAAGTGGCGTGTTTCGATACGGCGTTTCATCGCGACCTGCCGCGCGTGGCGCAACAGCTGCCGATTCCGCGCCGCTACCAAGCGCAGGGGGTGCGGCGCTACGGCTTTCACGGCTTGTCGTATGCGTTCCTGATGGACGAACTGGACCGCCTGGCAGGAACGCAGCCGGCACAGAGCCGGGTGATCCTTGCCCACCTAGGCAATGGTGCCAGCCTGGCGGCGGTGCGCGACGGCCAGTCCATGGACACCAGCATGAGCTTCACCCCGGCAGCCGGCGTACCGATGAGCACCCGCTCCGGCGATCTCGATCCCGGACTGGCGTGGTATCTGGCGCGCACGGAAGGGATGAGCGCCCAGCAGTTCCACGAGATGGTCAATTCCCGGTCCGGGCTGCTCGGCGTGTCGGAGACCAGTTCCGACATGCGTGATCTGCTCGAACGTGAAACGCAGGACGTGCGCGCGGCCGAGGCGGTTGCGCTGTTCTGCTATCAGATCAGGAAATGCATCGGCGGATTCGCGGCGGCACTGGGTGGGCTGGATACGCTGGTGTTCACAGGCGGCATCGGCGAGCACGCACCAACCGTCCGGGCGCGCATCTGCGCCGAGCTCGGCTTTCTGGGCATCGAACTGGACCCGCAGCGCAATGCGAAGAATGCAGTGCTGATCTCGTCAGATGACGGTCGCGTGGGGGTAAGGGTCCTCCACACCGACGAGGCGCTCATGATCGCCAGGTCGGTCGCCCGGGTCCTCGACCTCGGCTCATACGGAAACCATCAACCCTGACCATCAACAACTGTCGGTACAGATGGCTGTCCACCTCTGTCTCCTTGCAGAAGGCTGGGGGCAACATGAGCCATCGACCCCGGCAGGAGCCGAAAGCTCTGACCGATCAGCCAGCTGACGTGCAGTGCGCCCCGTACGATCAACAGGGATTGATGATCGAATCCGGACGATCCTGATCAGCAAGGTTCCAAGTAGTCTGACAGGGGGGACACTGGCGTAGTCGCGAGCGGTGCTCCGCTCGCAGCGCCGATCAACTTCGCGCAGCCAACGAAGGAGTGCCGCTGCGATCGTCAGGTTCGAGTTGACCGACAGTCGTTTGACGTACTGGGAGCGCGGAAACCACTTGGCATAGTCGAAAATGCCTCGGTCGATCTCGCTCAAGGCGGCTACCTCTGCGCTGCCCGGGAATCCCTTGGGACGTCCTGAGACAAAAAGCCCGCGGAATTCGCGGGCTTCAGATCGAGTGCAGTGCGTTCCGGCCGCCAGCGCTATGCCCGCACCGAGGTGGACAAGGCGGATGCGCAGCGGGTGTCACAAGTGCTAGAAGCGCTTGTCGTGCCGGCGCCTCCCCAAAAAAAGGCCCCGCGAGCCACGCTGGCGGGGCCTTTGCCGTTCGGCAAGGGTCAAGCTTTAATTTGCGGCAGCCACCCTATCGTTATCGTCGTCGGCGGCAGCTTCAATCTCTTCGCTCCTTTCCCGGAGAATCCGCTTCTTCTCAGCCTCCACAAACCTTGTGAGGATTTGTCTGATAAGCGGCTGATACCCAAGCCCGTGGATACGAGCAATCTCCTTGAAGTCCTCGATAAGCGACCGCTGGAGTCGGATAGAGATCGGGTGCAGGTCAAGCGCGTCGTCGATGGCCTCCTCGTCCACGTCCTTAGGGACCCTAACGTGCGCCTCGGAGGCGCCTAGCTCGCGGCTCTCCCACGCTTCATTGGTTCCCTTGCTTGCGTCACGCTTAGTCATTGGTACCTCTCTGCTAGCTACTACCGCGATCCGTTCCGGATGGCGGGAGCTATGCTCGGCGGGTGTACATTTAGGCGTACTTGCCGTATATACGCTTTTCTTCTGAGTTGGCTTCGTACGCAGTCTTAATCAAGATCGTGCCGTCTGAGTGTTGAAGGAACACCACCTTGAGCTGCCTGCCGTAGTCGGTCTCGGCAACAAACCACCTTGTGGGGGGATCAGAAGCGTGTTCCTCCCGGTTATCCTCCAGGAAGCCTCTTGCGCGGTTCGCGAAGCACTGGACGATCTCCGCTTCGCTGACACCATGCTTCGACGTCAGTTTGTGGCGTACCTTGGAGGGTATGAACAGGCTCATGCGCTCCGCGTCCTGCTTTGTATATACAAACGGTATACGCGTACGTGCTCTGAGTAAAGCTTTCCTTTCGCCTTGCGTCGCCGCGCGCGCGGAAGCCACCACGCCGGCAGGTTTATGCAGTGGGAGGCTAGCCCTGCAGTCCGGCCGATGGTGCGTCAGCCCCGCCCGTCGCGTCAGCCCGCGCGGCAAGCGAGCGCCAGGCGGCTCCGCCGCCTCCGTGGGCCGCTCACGGTCGAGCGGGACTTCGCAAGGCCGTGCGCGCCGCCTCGTCCGTCTCCAGCCACGCCTGTACGGCTTCCTTGAGGTTCTGCGGCTCGAGTTCGAGCGGCTCGTCGGCCTGGGTGCTCGGCGCCGGGCTCGTCGGACGGCGTGAAGCCATGCTCGCGCAGCATCCGGCGTCCCTGCTCGTTCAGCGCCTTTCAGGCCATCGTTCCGATCTGGTGCTCGGTGAGGTCGGTCCGGTGGTGCAGCACGAATCGAGCGGCACGCGGGCGAACGGCTCGCTCAGCGAGTCTCTTGGCCAAGCGCGGCCCGAGTTGAGCCAGTGGATCTGGTGCTCGGTGAGCGTGACGCGCTCGCCGGTCGGCGAGGCGTAGGTAGTCAGATTACGGGGGATGGTCGACCCTCCTCGTGTCGGTGTGACAAGAGGAAAGGCCGAGGTGACTATCCTGTGACTTGCGGCGGTAGCGGTAGCGGGTGGGAGGGGTTCTCCCCAAAAGTCGCGTAAGCAGCTTTGCTGGGACTCAGGGGCGCGAAAAGGTGCTCCGAATATCTATTTTTGCCACGAAAATCGAATCTTCGGGTACGCCCTGAGACATCCTGTTGGTGGAGGCGGCGTCCACCGAAGGCCGCGCTGCATGCCCTGTGATTACTGGATTCTCGGGGTCGGTCCGCTGACTCGTACCCCGATTCGTACCCCGGATTCGCCCGGGG
>JAGTVB010000176.1 GCA_018224385.1 Gammaproteobacteria bacterium | reverse complement strand
CGCCCATGCGCATCAGCTGGCGCGCTTGCTTCATGATCTGCCGGCGAAGGTAAATTTAATTCCGTTCAATGCCTTTCCCGAGAGTAACTACCAACGATCCAAACCGGATGCTATCGATCGTTTTCGTAATATCCTATTGGGCAAAGGGCTCATGACCATAACGCGAAAGACCCGAGGAGAGGATATTACCGCCGCTTGCGGTCAACTCGCAGGACAGATTCAGCGCCGCCGCTGGCGTCCCCGCCTAGGGAAACCGGAAATCGCCGCCCCGCGAACGTCGCTCCAGCAAGCTGCGAAACCGCAACCCATAATCTCCATAGCAGGATAGGGACATTCTGTTCAGCAGGTTCATCGATTCAATCATCTTGCCAATACCAGGGGTTCGGGTCGGTGCCGTTAGGCGTCGTGTGACGCGCCTGTTGGCAATCGTGCTCGGCGTAGCGCTGTTCGGATGCGGGACAACCGGCACCAGCAATAAACCTGGCCCGCCGCAAAAGGTGGATCGTCTCGCTGAGTTGCATACCCAGCTCGGCCTAGGGTATCTGCGTGAAGGACGCTACGAGACCGCCTGGAAACGGTTGAGTAGGGCCTTGGAGATCGAGCCTCATTACGCCGCAGCACACAGCGCCATGGCGCTCCTGCACGAGCAACTCGATGAGCCCCAGGAGGCCGAAGCCCATTACCGCCGCGCCCTTGCACTCAATCCCTCCGATTCCGCATCGCATAACAATTTTGGACGGTTTCTCTGCGCCCAAGGACGGTCGACAGACGCGGAAGCCGAATTTCTAAAAGCGGTGGCAAACCCACTCTACGACTCACCGGAAATCGCGTACACCAACGCCGGTCTCTGCCTTTACGCCGGCGGCGACTTGGGCAAGGCCGAGGGTTACCTGCGCCGCGCCCTGCAAATTAACCCCAATATACCGGTTGCCTTGCTGAAAATGGCTTCTGTGACCCTTCAGAAGGGCCACCCGCTGCCGGCACGAGCGTACCTTCAACGCTACCAGGCATTGGGACGCCAATCAGCAGAGTCGTTGTGGCTCGGGGTTCGAATCGAGCGCCTACTGGGCGACCAAAATGCGGCCGCAAGCTACACCATGTTGCTCAAGAACAATTTCCCAGATTCCAACGAAACACGCTTGTTGCTGGAATCTGACTCCAACCAAAAACCGAGTGGACGATGATGACTTTTCCCCTGAAAGATCCGGCCATGGTCATCGTTTGGCACTTTTTGTCCTCTTGGCCGGTGTGACAACCCATCTCCTGACCACAAGGGACGCCGTGAATACATCCCTGTAGGCTTGGGTCCGGCATTCATGCCGGACACCACTCGCTGCCCAGGAGATGGGCTGCCCGCAACTTCTCGGTACGATCCCACCCTTTGCATGGTAACGCGGACGAAACGATGACCACGGCCGAAAATCCTCTACCGAATGAGCCGCCGGACGCGCCGCGGGGCGCTGGCAACGAACTGCGTGAGGCACGGATCAAAGCCGGTCTTAGCGTGCAGGACGTCGCAAATCGGCTGCGATTGGATACTGACACCATCGGCTACCTCGAGGACGAAATCTACGAGCGTTTACCGGCCCCCGCCTTCGTGCGCGGCTATCTTCGAAATTATGCCGCGCTACTGGGGGTCCCACCGGATCCCTTCGTTCAAGCCTTCAACCGCCGCGGGCTGCCGGCCCCACCTCTGAGAGCGGACATTGCACAAAATCAGCCGGTAACGGCAAACCGCATGCCCCTTCGCATCGCCATCTCTGGCATTTTGTTATGCGCCGTCATCTTGACCGCGGTACAACTGTTCGGTCAAAATTCGGAGCTTGAGGGAACAAATACGGCTTTCGTCGACCCGTCGGAGCCATCGCCATCTGCTGAGGCCGAACCCTTGGCTGCCGGCGATCTTGCAGCGCCCGAGCAGCCCTCGACGTCGGTCCCAAAGGTGGCAGCGGAGCTTGCGGAGCGACCGACATCCAGCAGCACACCGGGTTTGCCCTCCGCGGGTAAGGAACCCTTCACTTTAAGTGAGAACACATCCGTGGGCCTGCCGCCCGAAATCCAGACCCCTCGGATCAATGCGCAAGCCGCCTTGTTATCCTCCCCGCCATTACCGGACGGAAAGCCCGCATCTGGCGCGCGCGCATCCGCGGACGCGGCGACGGCTAGCAGCGGCGATCCAATGACTGAGGCGCTACCTCCCGTTGTCGAGGGGGAAGCGAGGGCAAATTCGGCCGCACCGGCGCAAGACCACCTCACGATGCGCTTTGCACACGATTCCTGGGTCGAGATCTACGACCAGGGAGGCGCGCGCCTTCACTACAACCTCATGAAAGAAGGTGAGATGCTGACACTCAGCGGCGCAGCACCGTTTCGGGTGCTGCTCGGCTATGCGAAGGACGTGAATATTGAATACAATGGCCTGCCGTTTGATCATCGATCCTTTATTCACCCGCAAGGGCTCGCCCGCTTCTCCCTAGGCAAGCCGTCACGAGCATCCGCTGGCGGCAACGACACCGAGGCGATCGTACCAACCTCAGGTAACGCCGGCTCCACCGCGCAGCCTGCCGCGGTAACGGGGCCATAGGCAAATCCCGCTGTTGACCGACGCCGGAAAGGTTTATGGCGATTGCGCCATGACATCGAGAACAACGTGCGTTAACCGGCCGGCAGTAGCTGGCGGCGCAAATTAGAGACTCTCCGCCTTGACCAAGCCTAAGCCGATTCACGCCGTCCGCGGGATGGCAGATATTCTTCCTGCCGACGCCGTGCTGTGGCAACAATTGGAGGACACCGCCCGGCGCGTGTTGAGCAGCTACGGGTACCAAGAAATTCGACTCCCCCTGATCGAGCAAACCGAACTCTTTTCCCGTTCCATCGGCGAAGTAACCGATATTGTGGAAAAGGAGATGTACACGTTTGCCGACCGCAACCGGAGTAGTCTCACGCTGCGCCCGGAAGGCACGGCAGGCTGTGTGCGTGCCGCTATCGAGCACAGCCTGCTGCGCGGCGCTCCTCAGCGCCTATGGTATCTGGGGCCCATGTTCCGGCATGAGCGGCCTCAACAAGGCCGGCATCGGCAGTTCCATCAAATCGGTATCGAGGCCTTTGGGATGGCGGGCCCGGTGATCGATGCGGAACAGATCTTCATGGGCGCGCGATTATGGAAGACGCTGGGACTACAGCAGCAAATTGCCTTGGAGATCAATTCCCTCGGCTCTGTGGCGTCGCGGACCGCCTATCGCGAGCGACTCGTGGACTATTTTAGCGCCCGCACCGAGGACCTCGATGCGGACAGCCGACGGCGGCTTACCACCAACCCCTTGCGCATCCTCGACAGCAAGGCCCCGGAGATGCAGCCGGTGATTAAGGAAGCTCCGCGCATTCTCGATCATCTCGATGAGGAGTCGGCCGACCACT
>JAGTVB010000175.1 GCA_018224385.1 Gammaproteobacteria bacterium | reverse complement strand
TTGTATGGGTCGCCGCGCGACCAGAACTGCCAGGAGGAGCGGGGTTGGGTTGACATCGCTTCGAGGAGGGTGCTCGAGCGAAACGCCTCGTTTCCCGTGAATTGGATCTTGCGTACGGTATCCAGCGCAACGTCCCCCGGCGCCGGACTCTTTGGGTCCAGAAACGCGCAGCCGCTGAGCAGTGCCAAGAGGACTACGAGCAGTGCCGGTGAACGGTGCTGACGGGACCATCGCGAACCGCCCGAGATCAAGGCGCACGGCGCGTAGCGACGCGGCCTATTGAGCGGCGGGCCTATCGGCAAGCGGGGGGACACATTGAATGGGAATACCCTGCCTTCCGACAGCATGCTGATCCTGACGTTCCACAGCAAACAGACACCTGGGCCGCCTCGACTCAGGCGGCCACCCAAAGGCACGTATGCTAGCAGATAGGATTGCGAAAGCCCCATTTCGCGCCCGCTGCCGTAAAAATGACTGCCCTTGCCCTTGCCCTTATTGAGGGTAGTCGGTCCATGTTCGGGCTGAGTCATCGTTTCGCGACCGGCTTATCCAGTCTAATGCGGGGTGCAGCCCGACTCCTTGGCCTGCGAGACGTCGTGAATACCTCCCTGTAGCCTTGGTGCCGGCATCCCTGCCGGCAACACTCGCAGGGCCAAGGAGGTCGGGCCGCTCTTCGACTCAAGGTGCTGTGTTACCGCCACCCGTCGCGTGTCGGTTGAAACGATAGCTGATGCCCATCTTCACGGTTCACGAATCAGGTAGGAGCACTATATGCTAACGGCAGTTGTGACTCGCCCTTGGGGCTCGCGCCTTCACGCCGCCAAGCCTTCGAGCCCAGCCTGCAGCGGATCCAATAATGGCTGCGGATGAGCTCGTCACCACTGCGCCCCTTGCGACTGTAGCGCTCGGGACAGTTTCCAACGGCTGCTTATATCCCCTGAAAGAGAAATGAATACCCACATTGGGTTTAATCAACAAATTCCCGCACCCGGACCCGTTTTCTTGTTTCGCAGAGTAAATGCGCGATCCAAAAAGTGAACTTTGAATAGATTTATTCACACTATCACTTCGTCATCATTCAAGAGTGAATTACTAACGTAACGCGCATAAACCGATTAGTGAGTCTTATTGGTATTGACCTGCGCGTTATTTCTTTATAACGCGGAACGCGTATACTTAAAGCGAAATGCATAAAAACGGAGGGGATAGTTTTGTGATGAAAAATATCGAGCGCTTCGTGATGCAATGGCTGCAAGATCAAGATTCGCAAAATGAGGTCACGGAAGTTTTGCTGGAGGATTTTTACAACGCCTATCTCGCCTTTTGCAACCGGATTGGAGAAGACCGGCCCTTGGATAAAATCAGGCTTGGGCAAGCGGTGTGGAACAGGCTGCTTCCGAGAGGAAAGTCGATGCGCCACGCCATACGTGGCCGCTTTCGCCGATTACCGAGTTCCCCGGAATGTCGAAAGTGGTTCGAGGAGCGGGTTCTGCACGACGGCCGAGCCTCGGCTGCCTAATGCTTTGTTCATCGCGGTGGCCTACATAAAGCAAGTGGAGCCACTGTAGCAATCCGGGGATTATTCTGCCGAACCGCCTTAAGCAAGAGTTATTCGAATGCCGCCTTTTTTCCAAACGTTTCATTGGCTTTCTATTGCTGACGGTAAAGGCAGGGCGCGTTTTGTCAAAACAGGGCCATGGTCATCGTTTCGGACGGGTCACCCTTCAGAGGATAAAACCATGCCCCGAATCTGTAGGGAGTCGATCGCTTTGCCATAGAGTGTGTCCAGCAGGGACGCTGGACTCAAGTCTACAAGGCGGCATTTACGACGTCCCTTGAGGCAACGCGAATAACTGCCAACCCCCGGCCAAAACCATCACCATGGCCGCAGGAAAACTTCGGGTTTAAACCAATGCTGCCATCAAAAGAATCGCGGCGCGGTTGCTGGTGCCGGTATTCCGACACTTCCTGCGGCACGTCGGCGAGAATTGGGGTTGCCGGACAGGGCGGCTAGGGTGATCATGGTGGAGGGTGACAACGCCAACAAGCCAGCTTGCGATTACACTTCGGAGGGCTTCCTATGCCGCAACTGAATCCCGATGGGCGACGGGTGGTTGATGCGTTAGCGCAGCGCTACGGCGTGAGCACGGGCGCTGTGATGACCTTGTTGCAGGCCCTAATTCAGGCAAACGGGCGCATGGCCCAGTTTGAGCACCCAGAACTGGGCGGTTCTGGACAGTGGATGCGCGGCGGCATGACCATGGTGGGCGACATGTTCAACAACGCCCTCAAAGCCAAGGTGGACAGCCTGTGCTCGGAGCTCGCCGCGCGGCTGGCCAACGAGCCCTTCATGGCCGCGCCGCAAAGTAATCAATCCCAGTCGCAATTCCAAGGCGGTGCCCGCAGCGGATACGGCGAGACCAGCTTATTTGTTTCCGGGGTGGCGGCTCATCGCTGGTGGCCTGATGAGCTCGGCATCCCGGCGTCCACCGGGTCACAGAACAATATCCGCTATGCCTTCTTTGCTTCCGCGCGGCGGCTGGCCATCGAGATCAACGGACAGCTGACCCTCTATGACACGCTGGACCACCAGATTGGCGGCGTATCTCAGCAGCAGAGCCAGGGAGCCTCGCTCACCTTCACCAGCCAGCACGGCCTGGTGCGGCTTGCGGAGTTGCCGCTCGTTTCCGCTGAGAGCGAGAGGGGAGGGGAAGCGTGCGTTCAGCCCCCAGACGAGCGGCCTGTCGCTGCGCCGCCCGAGCGTCCGAGCGAGCCGCCGCCATCGTCGGAAGACATTTTCAGTAAGCTCGAGCGCCTCGCCGAATTAAAGCAGAAGGGTATTCTCTCCGACGAGGAATTTGCCACGAAAAAAGCCGAGCTGTTGGCCAGACTGTAAGCGCCGATTGAAGGAAACCTCAGAGGGTATTCAACGAGCCAATACCTGGCGAAAATAAATTGCCAGTACCAGAACAAACAGCGTCACCACCCAGACCACCAAGTAAATCGTCATCGCCCGCTTCGCCTGCGCCTTCTCCCACCAAGTGCGTGGACGGATGCCCCTGACCAGAAAGACGATCTTGCTGGCGAGGTTCAAGCAGACGATGTTCACAGCCAATAACAAAGCGGCGCCGGTGGCAAGGTCGGGTTGACCACGACCCAGCATCAGGCCAAGGGTTGCCGCCGGCGGAAGCAGAGCGACGGCGACCATGACGCCGACCAGCACACTCGGCAGGCCGGTGGTCAGCGACAGCACCGCGGCGGCGCCCGACGCCAGGGCCAGGGCGACCGAGTCCAGCTGGGCATCG
>JAGTVB010000174.1 GCA_018224385.1 Gammaproteobacteria bacterium | reverse complement strand
CAATGGTGACGCGCGCATCGTGAAAGAGGACGGCGATTAGAGTCGTGCCCATACTGCTCCACTGTGGCTTGCGTCTCGCCACGTGATAAATAATGCCATTGGCCTTGTCGAAGGCTGTCCTGAGCACCGATCGATACCAATCATCGGGTGCTCCCGGGGCAAGCTCTTTTGCGGCGCACGCATAGCGAACCCGGACTTCCTCTATCACTACCTTAACTGCCAATGCAGCGGCGAATTGACCACCCTGGTAACCGCCCATGCCATCGGCCAGCACTGCCAACCCCAACTGAGCATCAATCCCAATACTGTCTTCATTATGATCTCGCTTGTTGCCCGCATGGGAAAGCCCAGCGAGGTTAGGCCTGCTGTGGTCAATAGGCACCATCGGATACCACTTTACGTGACGATTTGGAGTACGCATGCGCCAAGATCGTCGGCCGTAACGGTTTCTTTTTGAGTCGCTGTTGGTGTACGTTGCGCCAACGCGTGGCAATCCATTGTCTTTGGGAGAGTGCCGGCCTTCTCGCTGTTTGCTGCTTGGGCATGGGCCTGCCGGCTGTGGACTCATGATCGCGCTGTTAAGGGCTTGTGTGGTACCAGAATCCACCAAGGGAGATCTGTTCCCGAGAGGATACTAACCGTTGGGCAAGGATACGTAGAAAAGCGCTTGAATTTCCTTGTAATGTGGCAAAATATTATACTCAATAACAACACTTGGCAGGACGTGCGGCATTGTAGGATAATAGATACGGTTCATGTACAACACTTACTGCTGGAATTTATGGATGAGTGCGTTCGTTCGGCTGTACTTCGCGGTTGCCGTGCTGCCAATTCCTTGGATCGCGATTGCGCCATCGCCACACCAGATCTTGGGAGCGTACCGGTGCCCCTGGCGCTTGCGTCGCACTCCTTCAGGGCGATGGTCGCTCCAGCGATCTTTCTATAGCCCTGGCCGGTGCTTTGCCTTGCAAGCGGCTCTGAACACGGTGGCTGCACCGCACAGGAGAGTGCTGCAACACCGCTCCCACGGCGTGATCGTCGCGGCGCCGCTTGGCGCACCATCAGCAATCCCACCGCTGCAACTTGCATCTGCGGAGCAACTACCTTGATGCGACTAATGTATGTCGTCGTGCATGCCAGCGCTGCAAATTCGAAGGTTTCTGCTCAGGCCCGCCAACGGCCATGCGTATCGGTGGGCTACCAAGGGGGGCCATGACCATGGTCCCCAGGGGGGCTAAGGAGGGACTGCGGCGAATGCGAATCAAGTTTTCTAAGATGCACGGCCTCGGTAACGATTTTGTCGTTATTGAGAACATCTCTCGGAAAATCGCGTTGTCGCCGGAGAAAATTCGGCAACTTGCCGATCGCCGCACTGGCATTGGCTGTGATCAAGTGCTCTTGGTCGAAGCGGCCGCCGCTCCCGGCGCAGACTTTGCTATGAGAATACTCAATGCGGATGGCAGTGAGGCCGAACAGTGCGGGAACGGCGTGAGGTGCTTCACTGTCTTTGTCCGCCAGCTGGGTTTGACCTCGACTTCGGAACTTACCATCGCCACAACCGGCGGTCTGGTGAGGTCCCGCCTTGAATCATCGGAGCAGATTTCTGTCGATATGGGGGTTCCGCGTTTGGAACCCAGTGAGATTCCTTTCCTGGCGCGCGCACGGGCTCCAAGCTACTCCCTCGACATTGGGGGCGACGTCGTGACTATCGGTGCCGTATCGATGGGAAATCCGCACGCCGTAATGAAAGTCGATGATGTGAGCACGGCTCCTGTATCCACCCTTGGGCCGCTGATACAGCGGCATCCCGATTTCCCACGTGGCGCAAACGTAGGCTTCATGCAGGTTATCGATGCTCGGCATATTCGGCTGCGGGTATTCGAGCGGGGAGCTGGGGAGACGCCGGCCTGTGGTACCGGCGCATGTGCTGCGGTGGTTGTGGGGCACGAACAAGGCCTGCTGCAAGACGCCGTGGAAGTCTCCTTACCGGGGGGGCGGCTCTACGTCGCGTTGCGGGGCGCAAACTGCCGGGTTTGGATGACGGGTCCCGCTGTCCGAGTGTTCGACGGGGAAATCGAGGTATGAGCATCCAGGACAAGAGGAAGGCCACGGAAGACGAAGAGTCTGTCTTTGAGGCAACCGTCGTGGGGTATTTGCGGGATCATCCAGACTTTTTTGTCCGCTGGCCTGCGGCATTGGAGGAACTGCAAATTCCTCATCCGTGTGGGAAGGCAGTCTCGCTTATCGAGCACCAAGTGGTGGTTTTGCGGGGGCAAGTTCAAGCGCTCAGGATGCAACTTCAAGATTTCGTTCGCCATGCGCGCAACAACGAGATTCTTACCGAGCGGGTACATCATCTTACCCTCCGCCTCATTCAATGCCGCAAGCTAACGGATTTGCTTACTGCGCTCTATGCGGCATTGATAGAGGACTTCAAGGTGGATGCCGCGGTCGTAAAGCTGTTTGTGGCAGCGAGGTTGGAGCGAGATCGCACGCGGGGCGAATTCGTTGCCGGCGATACCGAGGTGAGATCTTTATTTGTAAATATTATTAAGGCGAAAGAGCCGGTTTGCGGGCGCTTACGGGTAGCACAACTTGCCTACCTGTTTGGCGAGCATCAAAGCGCAGTGAGTTCTGTGGCTTTATTGCCACTCGGCGAGCCGGACCGGATAGGGTTTCTTGCGATTGGCAGCCAAGATCCTTACCGATTTCAGCCAGGAATGGGCACAGCATTTCTCAAGAATCTTGCCGAGATTGTCACCCGCCTGCTTTATCCCCACCTCGCCACCGCCTGAGCTGGTGAATTAACCGGCGGCGCCTGCCATTAGCGACGTTGGGGGGTGTTCGCTGCTCGCCTAGCTGTCTGATATGTTTCGTTCCTACCCGCGGTGCGCCTGGGTCTGGGGGCGCCCACCATGGTTTCTCCATAACTCTGAGGGTCCCTTCAGTTGCGGCAAGCGGAAAAGTGGCTCGAGCGGTTCATCCAGCATCTGCGTAACGGTCGGCGGTTGTCGCCGATGACTTGCGAAAGCTATCGACGCGACCTTGATCATTTGATTGCATTCAGCCATCTCCATGGCATCGACAATCTTGCCGGCATTACTCCGGCCGAGATCCGTGCTCTGGTCGCTGACCTTCATCTCCACGGTACGAGCGGACGAACCATCCGCAAGATGCTGTCTGCACTGCGGACCTTCTTTCGGTTTCTGATGCAGGAGGGAGTGGTGTTGCATAATCCGGTCACCGATGTTCGGGGACCCAAGGTGGGGCGGCGTTTGCCCAGGGTGCTTGATGTCGATCGCGTGGCCAGCCTACTGGAAATTCAGGATGAACGTCCACTTGCGGTGCGGGACCGGGCCATCATGGAGCTACTGTACTCCTCAGGCCTTCGACTGTCGGAGCTGGTTGCGCTTGATCTCGGCGATTTGCGCCTCGGCGAGGCGTTAGCTAGGGTCCTAGGAAAGGGACAAAAGGTCCGCATCGTACCGATTGGGCAGACGGCCTGCCAGGTTCTTGGCAAGTGGCTTAAAATTAGAGATGGGCTCACCGATGGAGGGGAAGCAGCCGTTTTTATCAATCAAAGGGGTACGCGGTTAAGTGCCCGATCAGTGCAAGCGCGATTGCATAGGTGGTCTTTGCTGCAAGGTCTCGACACTCGCGCCCATCCGCATCTGTTGCGCCACGCCTTCGCAAGTCATCTCCTTGAATCGAGCGGTGACCTTCGTGCGGTTCAAGAGTTGCTCGGCCACGCGGATATCGCCACCACGCAAATCTATTCCCATCTGGACTTTCAACATCTAGCAGAGGTCTACGATCGGTCGCACCCAAGGGCTAAGCGAAAAAGGCAATGCAGCCAACGGTAGATGGCTGTACAATTGCGGTATCATCGCCTGCGAGCAGTGACATTGCGGCTCCTCTGGCATGTCACGAGCATTTCATTCCCTCCGGGGAAGCAACGAAGTTTGCTGAATCCCCTGAGATGTTGTCGTAAAGCGGCTGCGCTTACGCCGAAACCCCTTAAGTAGTTTGTGGCGTGGCAATGGAACACAGACATGATGCCGCCTCTATAGAGGTGTGAACTGATGGTCCAGTTTAGAGGCACAACGGTTCTTGCCGTGCGGCGAGGCACCACTGTGGCCGTTGGCGGAGATGGTCAGGTGTCGCTTGGTGAGACCGTGCTGAAAGCCAATGCTCGAAAGGTGCGCCGCCTCTATCATGATCGCGTAATCGCAGGCTTTGCGGGAGGTACGGCGGACGCGTTTACGCTATTTGAGCGATTCGAAGGTAAACTGGAGAGGCACCAGGGCAACCTCATGCGCAGTGCGGTGGAGCTGGCGAAGGACTGGCGTACGGACCGCGCGCTGCGCCGTCTGGAGGCGTTAATTGTGGTCGCGGATAGCGCCACCACGCTCATCGTCTCTGGAAATGGCGACGTCGTTGAGCCGGAGTACGAGGTCGCCGCAATCGGATCGGGTGGTCCTTATGCTCTTGCTGCCGCCCGTGCGCTTTTAGAGAATACCGATCTGGACGCGCGCACGATTGCAGAACGAGCGCTGGCCATCGCAGCCGATATCTGTGTCTATACCAACCGGCAACTCACCCTTGAAGTGCTCAATGCGTCATCGCATTGAGTCACAACCGTATCATTATTGAGGTAAGACGTGACCTTGAATCAAGGTGGCGATTCTTGGGCTGGCGAGCCTAAGATGACGCCAAGAGAGATCGTCCACGAACTCGATAAGCATATCATTGGCCAGGGGGCTGCGAAACGAGCCGTTGCCATTGCGCTCCGGAACCGGTGGCGTCGGATGCAAGTTGTCGATGCCTTGCGTAACGAGATCACCCCTAAGAATATCTTGATGATTGGCCCCACCGGGGTAGGCAAGACCGAAATCGCACGGCGCTTGGCGCGGCTAGCCGATGCGCCCTTCCTCAAAGTGGAGGCCACTAAATTTACCGAGGTCGGTTACGTCGGAAGAGATGTAGAGTCTATCATTCGGGACCTTGCGGATATCTCCGTTAAAATGAACCGCGAGCAGGCCATGGCGAAGGTGCGTCATCAAGCGGAGGACGCGGCCGAGGAACGCATTCTGGATATTCTGCTCAGGCCGGCTCGGCCCACGGTGAGTGTTGACAGTCCGCACGCCGAGGACGCCATGTCGACACGGCAGAAATTTCGTAAGCTGTTGCGAGAGGGTAAGCTCGATGCGCGGGAAATCGAGGTCGAAGTGAGAGCGGCCAGTATCGGTGTAGAAATTATGGCGCCGCCGGGCATGGAGGAGATGACAAGTCAGCTGCAGAGCCTCTTTCAGAACTTATCCGGAGGGAAAACGCGTGTTCGCAAGCTGCGCATTCGGGAGGCTTTCAAATTGCTGGTCGAAGAGGAGGCAAGCAAACTCATCAATGAGGACGATTTGAAGGCGCGTGCGGTAACGGACGTGGAACAAAATGCCATCGTTTTTATTGATGAGCTTGATAAGGTTGCCAAGCGGGCAGAGCACGCCGGTGCCGATGTCTCGCGCGAAGGCGTGCAACGCGATTTGTTGCCACTGGTGGAAGGAAGCACAGTCACGACAAAGTACGGAATGATTCGTACTGACCATATTTTGTTCATCGCCAGCGGCGCATTTCACTTTGCCAAGCCATCCGATCTAATTCCCGAACTGCAAGGACGCTTTCCGATTCGAGTTGAGCTCAAGGCCTTGGGTACGGAAGATTTCGTGCGCATCTTGACCGAACCGGATGCATCGTTAACCGAGCAATATATTGCGCTGATGGAAACAGAGGGCGTGAAACTCTGCTTCTCCGAGGATGGGATTCGGCGCATCGCCGAAGTTGCATGGCAGGTTAATGAGCGAACTGAAAATATTGGTGCCCGTCGACTCTACACGGTGATGGAGCGGCTGCTGGAGTCCGTTTCATTCGAGGCCCCAGACCGAACGGGCGAGCTGATGGTCGATGCCGCCTATGTCGACCAGCACCTCGATGAGTTGCTCAAGGACGAGGATCTGACGCGGTACATCCTATAAGAAGATCTCAAGGGGCTGGTTTTTTGGACTGTCGTGAGCGTGGCAGTCGCAAGGCGCACGGCGGCGACAAAATCCTCCGCAACGGTTTTGAGCAGCGCCAAGCTGGCCGCGATGGGGCGAGTAGCAACGAAGTGGCGTACCGAGGGGTAACACTCAAGGAGTGTGGGCCGCCGCGCAACATCGCTACGACCAGCGCAGCAGGTGTTAAAACATCCTTTTAGCCCATTCGGGAGTCCTCTTTATGATCAATAAAACACCTACGCCATCGGAAATCAATTATCATCAGAAATCCAGAATGCTGGAAATCGTTTTTGAGGATGAGAAGCATTTCCAGCTTTCTGCGGAATATTTGAGAGTGCATTCACCTTCGGCAGAAGTTCGAGGGCACGGACCCGGTCAAGGGGTTCTGCAAGTGGGCAAGGAGAACGTCAAGATCAGTCATATCGAGCCGGTCGGCAACTACGCGGTTTGTCTGCATTTTGATGATGGCCATAACACCGGGATTTATTCTTTCGAGGAACTGTACCAACTCGGTGTCAACAAAGAGCAGAACTGGCAAAACTATCTAAAGCGGCTGGAGCAAGCAGGGCGCCCGCGCAAAATTCCTGACGAGGCGGCGTCGAAAGCATCCTGAGAGGCTGTTCCCAGAATGTTGCGAGGGGGTCGCTAGGGAGCAAGCGCCGCAGTTGTCAAGACGGCTGCCGAGAACGGTGTAAGCGAGAGGTTGGGAACAAACGTAGCGGTCCGGACGAGCGCCAGGCGCACGGGCGCACAGCGACAGCGACGAGATCGATCAGATCGATAGGCGAGGAGCGAACACCGCTCAACGCCGCGATCGGGACATGCAGCTGGTTTTTTCACAGGCGCTCAGAGGAATCGAACCAACTAGCGTGGTGCAGGTATGACCAAAGGAGATGCACATTTTGGGTTCCAGCCGGTCTCGCCGGACGAAAAGGTCCGCAAGGTACAGGCAGTATTCGATTCGGTTGCCCAGCGCTATGACTTGATGAATGACTTGATGTCCCTGGGCATGCATCGCGTATGGAAGCGTTTCGCCGCAGAAGTGAGTGGTGTGCGCCCGGGCCAACGGGTTCTCGACTTGGCGGGAGGCACCGGCGATCTAACCCATCAGTTTGTTAATCGGGTTGGTAAGTCGGGTACGGTGGTGCTGGCAGACATCAACGCAGCCATGCTGGAAAGTGGCCGTAGTCGTCTGGTCGATTCGGGTATCGTTGGTAATGTTGCTTTTTTGCAGGCTAATGCCGAAGAGCTTCCTTTTCGGGAGGATACCTTTGACTGCGTGTGTATTGCCTTTGGACTGCGAAATGTCGCCCATAAGGTCCGCGCACTTTCGTCTATCTACCGCGTGCTGCGCCCTGGCGGAAAGCTACTGGTCCTGGAGTTCTCCACGCCAACTTTGCCTCTGCTGAGACCTCTTTACGATCTTTATTCATTTACCGTATTACCGTGGCTAGGGCGGGTGGTTGCCAGGGATAGCGAAAGTTATCGTTACCTAGCGGAATCGATTCGCATGCATCCTGATCAGGAAACGCTAAAGGCGATGATGGAGTCGGTCGGATTTGAACAGTGTTCCTATTTGAACTTCACAGCCGGGATCGTGGCGCTTCATCACGGGTATAAGCTTTGATAGCCGCAGGCGTCGCACGCATTACCGATCCAAGGCAATCCCCTGGCGGGAGTCAACATTCTCCGAGGGCGGGTGATAGCAATTTGGAGCGAAAGCTAGAGTACGGACCATGAGCAGGGGGCTTTTAGGCGGGGAACTTGTCGAAGCCGCGATCAACACCTATGTAGGCCTCGATCCCGAGCTGCAAAACGGACTGGCTGAGCTTGCAGGCAAGCGTGTTGAGATTTCTATCAAGGGTACGGCATTTACTTTTCACCTCCGTTTTGAGACGGACGGCGTTCGCCTTCTTGCCCAGGCAGAGCAGCCGGCGGACGTCATGGTCGAGGCAACGCCGTTCGCCCTGTTACGGCTCTTGACGGTGATCGGCGAAGGAAACTCACTTGAGGGTAGCGAAATTGCTGTTCAAGGTGAGGTCGCCGATGCGCAGCGTATCCGATCCCTGCTGAGCCGACGACATGTGGACGCAGAGGAACTACTCGCCGGGGTTTTGGGAGACGTGGCTGCACATCAGGTCGGCAATTTTGTGCGCAGTGTGGTGAATGCTGGCCGGCGAACTACGGGGGCCCTATTACAGGATTTAGGCGAATATCTCAGTGAAGAAAGCCGCATCACCCCATCACGGGCCGAGCTCGATGCGTTAACATCTGCCGTCGAGTCGCTGCGTGATGATGCGGAGCGGCTCGATAAGCGTATCCTGCGCCTGCAGCAGAGGAGCCGGTCGGAGCAGGGGGCGTGATTCGTTTGCAACAGGCGTTTCGCCTGATCTACATCAACGCCGTGTTGGTGCGCCGCGGGCTCGATGAGATCATTTTGGCGACACACCTGTTGCGACCTATTCGTTTCGTTCTCTATCTTCTCCCTTGGAATTGGTTCCGCGGTTCTCAGCCTCCTAGGGGAATGCGTATTCGCATGGCTCTTGAGGATCTCGGCCCGATCTTTGTCAAATTTGGCCAGCTGCTATCGACCCGCCGTGATCTCCTTCCGGAAGATATCGCCGACCAGCTGGCCAAGCTTCAGGACCACGTGCCTTCGTTTCCAGGAGAGCAGGCTCGATCTTTGATCGAGCGCGCCTACGGGCGGCCTCTTGAGGAAATGTTTCTGGAATTTGATCAGCAGCCTTTGGCTTCGGCGTCGATTGCGCAGGTGCATGCCGCCCGCCTAAAGGATGGGTGCGCCGTGGTTGTTAAGGTATTACGGCCGGGTATCGAGCAGATAATTCGCCGTGATCTCGGGCTGCTCTATGCGATTGCGAGTCTCGCCGAACGGTATTGGGCTGATGGACGACGGCTCCGTCCGCGAGCGGTTGTTGCTGAGTACGAGAAGACCATCCTCGATGAGCTGGATCTTATGCGCGAGGCGGCTTCAGCCTCACAGCTGAGGCGAAACTTTGAGAACTCCGACCAGCTGTACGTTCCTGAGGTCTACTGGGACTACACGCGGCGGGGCGTCATGGTGATGGAAAGAATTTCTGGGATTCCCATCAGTGACATTGAGCGGCTAAAGCGACACCGAATAAATCTAAAGGTATTGGCGGAGCGCGGTGTGGAGATCTTTTTCACCCAAGTGTTTCGGCACAATTTCTTCCATGCCGATATGCATCCCGGAAACATCTTTGTTTCGACTGAGCGTGTGGATAACCCGCTTTACCTCGCCGTTGATTTTGGCATCATGGGCACGCTCACGCCCGAGGATCAACGTTACCTTGCGGAAAATTTCCTGGCTTTTTTTAATCGCGATTACGCGCGGGTAGCCGAGCTTCATGTACAGTCGGGCTGGGTTCCCGCCGACACGCGGGTGGAGGAATTTGAGGCAGCGATTCGTACCGTTTGCGAGCCAATCTTTGAGCGGCCCCTCAAAGACATCTCTTTTGGGCACCTACTCGTACGCCTGTTCCAGACCGCGCGCCGATTCAACATGGAGGTGCAGCCTCAACTTGTACTGCTCCAGAAGACGCTACTCAACATAGAGGGCTTGGGGCGGCAACTCTACCCTGATCTGGACCTATGGCAAACCGCAAAGCCTTTTCTAGAGCAATGGATGCGTGACCAGCTTGGCGGCGGCGCCCTTTGGCGCGAGCTGCGCCGTACCATTCCTCGCTGGAGCGAGACCTTGCCCGCTCTATCGGGTCTCCTGCAGGAGGCGCTGCGGCAGGCGCGGGATGGAAAGCTTCAGTGGGGGGGCGTAACGAGTCAGGAAATCTCCCGAATACGCGCGGAAATTCGGCGCGCAAACCAGCGAACCATTTTCGCCATGGTGGGCGCCTCGTTGATCATCGGCGCCGCTCTCCTACTTGGCCTGGATGGTTTCTCACCCATCATGATCGGCAGCGTGCCCCTGATGACGTGGGTATTGGGTGGAATTGGTACTTACCTAATACTCGCGGCGCTGCCGCGCGATGACGAGCCCTAAGAGCCTGTTCTAGAACCTTCTGCGCCTGCCTTGGCCCGCGGTGCGCGGCCGCTCACTATCCGGTATATGGTACTCCCTTGGACACTCCGGTTACTGGCCGCCGAATAGCCTTTGTTCTGCCGCCGGCGCGCGAAACACGCTTCTGAAATGCCTACTTCCTTCTGATAGCCAAAGCAAGACCCGCCACCTTACAGCGGCGGGCTTGATGTGCAGAGGCCCCGCCTAATCAAGAACGTGCGTTTTGCAGGATGGTAATTCCCTTTAATAGATTTAGAGCTTGATAGAGGGCGAAGTCCTCGGTGGCAAGGTCGCCGTTCTTGGAATTCTTCTTGCTCGCTGGCTTGCCTTCCTTAATTTTACCTACTGAATCGGCGGGCACCTCATCGTCCAAAAGTTCTTCCTGAAGGTGGCGGGTTAGGTCCGCTTCCTGTAATCCGTCGACATCGGTGGGGTCCACGTTTGCAACTTTGACGTTGTCCAGCACGATATCGGGTTCTATGCCTTTCGCTTGGATGCTGGACCCCTTAGGGGTGTAGTAGCGTGCCGTCGTCAGCTTAAGGGCGGAGCCATTTTCCATCGGTAATATGGTCTGCACCGATCCTTTACCGAACGTCTTGCTTCCCATTACGATGCCCCGTTTGTGGTCTTTCAACGCACCGGCAACGATCTCCGAGGCCGAGGCGGAACCTCCATTGACCAGTACGACCAGCGCTGCGCCATCAAGGATGTCGGTAGGCTTGGCATTAAAAGTAAGCTTGGCGTCATCCATCCGTCCCTCGGTGTAGACAATTATCCCTTTCTTTAAAAAAGCGTCCGCCACGGCAACGGCGGCGCTGAGTACGCCTCCAGGGTTGTTCCTTAAGTCGAGTACCATCCCTTTGAGGGATCCGCCGTTTTCTTTTTTGAGCGCGGTCATTGCGTCGCGCAAGTTTTCTCCTGTGTGCGACTGAAACTGGCTGATACGCACGTAACCGTAGCCTCGATCAAGCATCCGGCTTTTCACACTGACAACTTTGATGACGTCTCGCGTGATGGTCAGCTTGAGCGGCTTTTCGACGCCATCCCGGATGATGGTCAAAGTGATGTCTGTTCCGGGTGCGCCGCGCATAACCCGAACGGCCTCACTCAACGTCATGCCTTTGACCGGGGTGTCATCGAGGCGAATGACCAGGTCGCCAGCCTCCACTCCGGCACGCTGGGCGGGAGTGTCATCGATGGGAGCGATTACCTTGACGAAGCCATTCTCCATGCCGACCTCAATGCCTAAACCGCCGAATTCACCGCTGGTTCCCGCTTGCAGCTCTTCGTAATCTTCAGGGATCAGGTAGGAGGAGTGGGGATCGAGCCCCGATAGCATGCCTTTGATAGCGTTCTCGAGCAGCGTTTTATCTTCCACAGGTTCGACATAGTCCTGCTTTATTTTTGCGAAGACCTCGCTAAATGTACGCAGCTCGTCAAGGGGCAGATTGCGGTCTTCGCTGCGTTCGGCGAACACTCCTTGTCCCAGGGAAATAAGAATTCCTAGCGTCAGTCCGAAGACTAATACAACCAGATTACGAGGGGTGAGATTACGGGTAATACCCTTCATGAATACCTCCGGCGCACCAAGGCGATCAAGTAAGATACAAGGCATTAATCATCGATTACAAGTGCTTTCCTACTCGCCGCTGGCGATTGCCTCATTGCACCAGTTATTGGGATCCTGAGGGGTGCCCTTGTGTCGAATCTCAAAGTAAAGTCCGGGTTCGATGTTTCCTCCACTGTCACCGACTGTGGCAATCAATTCGCCTACCTTTACCCAATCACCTACCTCTTTGTAGAGGCTTTGGTTGTGACCATAGAGGCTCATGTAACCACCGCCATGATCGATAATGAGTAGTAGCCCAAAGCCACGCAGCCAATCCGCAAAGGCGACTCGTCCATGCCAAATTGCGCGTACCGGCTGACCTCTTGGGCTGGCGATCCACACGCCTTTCCATCTTAGGGTTCCGAGCCGTCGTGGAGTTCCAAATCGATGCACGATGGAGCCTCGCGAAGGCCATTGGAGTTTTCCCTTAAGTGAGGCAAAAGGCTTCCCTTGATCAAGGGTGTCTGGAATATCGCTTAATTTTAGTGCTTCTCTAATCCCAGCCAATAATTCTTCAAGCCTCTCCTTATCTCGCTCCAGCTGAGTGATCTCATCCCCATCTTGTCGGATTTTGGCACGCAGTTGCGATAGTATAGCCCTCCGGTCCAAACGTTGCGCTTCGAGTTGCTGCCGTGTTTGGATCTGGTCACTTCGAAGCGCTTCGAGCGTTGCCGACTCCCTTTCAACCTCCTGCTCCAGCCGCCGCAGGCGAGCAACTCGCGTCATCGTCTCTTCGATCTGGCGAGCACGAATGCCGGTGACGTACCGATGATACGACATGAGCCGAGCCACGGTGGCCGGTTCCTGCTGATTCAACAGCAATCTCAAAACGTCCTGTTGACCCATCGCGTAAGCCACGCGCAGCTGTCGACCGAGTCGTCCGCGCTGGTCCCTGAGCGCTGTTGATTCTCTGGTCTGTTTACTGCGGAGTTCTTCAAGCCTCGCGTGCTGCGCGTTGAGCGCAGGCTCGAGGCGGCGCAGTTCGCTGCCGGCGCGAGCGATCGCCAGTTCCGTGTGTTGCAGGCTCTCTTCCAAAGTCGCTTTCACCGTCTGCGTCGCGTTGAGTTGGGCGTTGAGTTCCTTAATGCGCTGGCGCAGTGCTTGAAGTGCGTGTTGTACCTCCGTTTCCTGCTTTGATGGATCGGCAAAGCCTGGGATCGGTGGTAACGACGTCAAGCCCAACGTGAGGACCAATACAATGGCGACATGAGCTTG
>JAGTVB010000173.1 GCA_018224385.1 Gammaproteobacteria bacterium | reverse complement strand
GGCGGATTCGCTGGCCTTCGCGAGCATCGCCTGGTCATGGGATCGAAGCTCTATGGCGACCGCCGTGACCCCGGCACCTGGGAGGGGAGCGGCCATTTAGTGTATCTTGCAGACGCCCGGTTTCTCCTCTACGTGACGCGCGGCGGCGGGCTTGGTGACGCACCCGCTGTCGGTGACGGTGACTTGATCCGCGGCCAACATCTGGCTTTCGAGGCCACCGAAGAGACGCAGCTCAACCTCGTACATGTCACGCCCTAACTGCGCTTTTCCGCGGGCGGTATTCGCCGTCCGAGCCCGGCGCCCGGTGTCGCCGCGAGCATGCTCCTGCGGCCAATTGGGCGAAGGAGGCCGTTCATGATCCTCAAGTTCATCGCGCTCCTGCTGGTGTGCCAGCTGGTCGGCGAAGCGTTCGTCGTGTGGACCGGGCTGCCCATCCCGGGTCCGGTGGTGGGGATGATCCTGCTATTCGTTGGCATCGCTCTGCGAGGCGGCATTCCCCAGGGGCTGGGGTGGGTGGTAGACGGTCTGCTTTCCCATTTATCGCTGCTGTTCGTGCCGGCAGGCGTGGGCGTCATGCTGCACATCAGCATGCTGCGCGAGGAGTGGCCGGCAATCGTGGTGGCGTTGGTACTGAGCACGGTGTTGACCATCGCGGTCACAGGGCTGCTCATGACAAAGCTCATTGGCTGGGTGCAGCGCCGACGGGGGGAGGACTGAGCGATGACGCTCGACTTCGCGCTGGGCGACATCTGGGTGTACCTGTCCACCAGCCCGCTGCTGCATCTGACGCTGACGGTGCTGGCCTATGTGGCCGGGGACTGGATCTTTCGCCGCAGCGGCCAGAAGGCTTTCTTTAACCCCGTCCTGCTGTCGATTGTCATGCTGGTAACGCTGCTTAGCGTGACCGGGACCGACTACCCCACGTACTTCGAGGGGGCGCAATTCGTGCATTTTATGTTGGGCCCCGCCACCGTGGCCCTGGCGATTCCCCTCTATCGGCACCTGCGTCTGATACGCCAGCTGTGGCTGCCCATTCTGGCGTCCATCGTGCTCGGCGCCACGGTCTCCGTGAGCAGCGCGGTGTTCATGGCCCGATGGCTGGGGGCATCGCAACAAACCCTGATTTCGCTGGCGCCCAAGTCGGTCACCGCGCCGGTGGCCATGGGTATCACCGAGAAGCTGGGCGGACTGCCCTCCCTGACGGCTGCCCTGGTGGTGCTCACCGGCGTGCTTGGTGCCGTCATCGGCGCCGGCGTATTGGCGGTAGTCCGGGTGCGGGACGACCGCGCACGGGGTTTGGCGCTGGGGTTAAACTCCCACGGCATAGGCACGGCGCGGGCGTTCCAGATGAGCGATGTCGCCGGCGCCTTCTCCGCGCTCGCCATGGGCCTCATGGCACTGACTTCGGCCTTTGTGCTGCCCTTCGTGCTGCGCTGGGCAACGGGGTGAGGGCACAGGCCCCGCTTGCCGAGAAGCCCTGACCCCGCGGAAAATCTAAGGATCACCATACCCTCGACGCACCCAACGGGGTTTTTGCCTCCCGCTGAGGAAACAGGTAGCAGCCTGCCCCGCCGGTTCTCGACCGACTCCCGTTCGGTCCGTGCTAGGATCCCCGGCAACACATAGGCACCAGCCAGCACCTTCCACAGTGCGGCAATGAACCTGAGGAGGATCTCGGAAATGACGGCTGCGGCGGCCGTAGGAGTCTTTAGAAATCATTCCCGTGCGCGAGCGCCGCTCGTCGCGGCGCTTGCTGTTTGCGGCGCCGGGAGGTTTCAACGCAGCAGTGGGCACGGTAACATGTAAGGGGTATTGTGGGTGCTCGCTCCATGAGCCATTGCCACTACGAGGTACTGTGGGATGCGGTCAGCCCTGCCCCAGCCGTTTCAGGAATCACGTGCAGCAGGGCACAGCCTGTTGGACGAATTTCATTGAGCCAACATCGTGTCAGCCCCGGATCGCGAAAAACTGCTTAACGCCATCATCTTCTTTGCTAAGAACACGCGTCACTGCAGCAAACATAAGGTGCTGCAGCTACTGTACGTGCTCGACTTCGAGCACTTTCGGCGCACCGGCCGATCCGTGACTGGCTTGGAATATTCGGCCTGGGAACGGGGGCCGGTTCCCACCGAGATTGATCTCGAGTTCGACGATCCGAAAGAGGATTTTCGCCAAACCATTCACTTCTCACCCGACCCGATGTGGAATTACTACATGTATTCCATCCTGCCAAGAAGGGACTGGGACCCGACCGTTTTCACCCCGGTGGAACGTGACATCCTGCGCGAGGTAGCAGCGCAGTTCCACAGCTTGTACGCCAACGATATGACCCACCACGACGGCGGTGCGTGGGACCGAGTGTGGCGCGCCGGACAAGGCCGCTATCGCCCGATTCCCTATGAGCTGGCGCGCCTGTGCGATGAACCTTACGGATTTCTCGCGGCGCCGGCAAAGCAGCGATGAATGGGGCGCGCCTGCAGCCTCATCGCTCCCAACGCGCCCTCCACCGGTAGCGATCCGCTTAGATGGCTGTGACGGTACACAACGAGAGCGACACCACCCGTGCAGAATGTTGTTGATCTCGATCGAGCTTATGTCTGGCATCCGTTTACCCAGGAGCAAACCGCCCCCGCCCCGATCGAGATCGTGGCGGCCAAGGGCAGCCGGTTAATCGGAGCCAACGGCAAAGAATTCCTCGACCTCATCTCTTCTTGGTGGGTGACTATTCACGGTCATGCCCACCCGCGCATCGCACAAGCGATTGCCGAGCAAGCCAGAACGCTCGAACAGGTGATCTTCGCCGGCTTCACTCACGCCCCCGCGGCGCGGCTAGCCACTGAGCTGGTACGCCGCCTCCCCGCCGGGCTCGAACGGGTGTTTTTCTCCGACGACGGCTCCACTTCGGTGGAGGTCGCCATGAAAATGGCGCTTCAATTCTGGCGCAACCAGGGTGAGACGCGGCGGCGGTTTCTCGCGTTTGAGGGCGGTTACCACGGCGATACCGTGGGCGCCATGTCGGCCGGACGTAGCTCGGGCTTCTTCGATGCCTTCGAAGCGATGCTGTTCTCGGTGGATCCCCTTCCCTATCCAGCGACCTGGGAAGGCGATGACCAAGTCGAGGAAAAGGAGGGCGCCGCCTTGAGCGCGCTCGATGCGTACCTCGAGCGGCATGGACAGGAAACCGCCGCCCTCATCGCAGAGCCGCTCGTGCAGGGCGCTTCCGGTATGCGCATGTGCCGGCCGAGCTTTCTCCGAGCGCTGAGGAGTCGGCTCCAGCAGGCAGACGTTCTGCTGATTTTCGATGAGGTCATGACCGGTTTCGGCCGCACCGGCGAGCTCTTTGCTTGCCAAAAAGCAAAGGTCACGCCGGATATCATTTGCCTGTCCAAGGGTCTTACCGCGGGTTTCTTACCCCTGGCTGTGACGGTTTGCCGAAAGGAAATCTACCAAGTTTTCTTGGGTGAGACGTTCGATCGGGCCTTCACCCACGGTCATTCGTTTACGGCCAATCCGCTGGGTTGTGCGGCCGCGCTGGCGTCACTGCAGGTTTTCGATGAGGAGAACACCCTCGCCAAGCTGTCGCTGATCGAAGCCGTACATCGCGACGCCCTTGCCAGACTCGCGCTCAATCCGAAGGTTGGCCGACTGCGCCTCACCGGAACCATTGCGGCAATGGACGTCATGGCGGAACAGGAAGGGTACACGTCTGCGGTCGGCAGCAAGCTCAAGGACTACTTCCATACCCAAGGGCTGCTGTTACGGCCGTTGGGAAATGTTCTGTATCTGCTGCCGCCTTACTGCATCAGTGAACCGGAATTGCGGCGAGCGTATGAGGTTATCGAGCACGCCGTGACAGCCGTGATCTGACCGCATCCCAGCCACGGCCAAGCGGGCCACCGAAGGAACGCGGCGCTGCGTGTTCGCAGGGTACTGGCCGAGAACGGCGCGATGTGCGGCGATGACAAGCGCCGGCGCTTTAAGAGCCGCTGTTAGTCGCGGCGCAGCTTTCCGTCCTTCACATACGGCAAAACGGTATTGATGAGTCCGGCGAGCGACCTTGCGCCCAGCTTCTCCATAATGCTGGAACGGTGCGTCTCGACCGTCCTCTCACCGATTCCTAGTTCCTTGGCGATCGCCCTGTTGGCCCCACCCCGGATCAATTGCTCCAGAACGTCTCGTTCCCGAGGGGTCAAGCGCGCAAGCCGCGCGAGGATGTCTCTTCGCACCGCCTCGGATCGGCGCCCGGCCGCATCACGGTCCAGTGCGCCCCGCACGTGGTCCAGAAATTCCTCGTCTCGAAACGGTTTTTGCAGGAATTCAAGCGCTCCATCCTTTATCGCCTGCACCGCCGTCGGAACGTCGCCATAGGCGGTAATCATAACGATGGGCAGACTCGACCCCCGTCGCTTCAGCTCTTGTTGCAGCGCCAGGCCGCTCAGTCCGGGCATGCGAATATCAAGCACCAGGCAACCGGGGCGCTCGGGATCGTAGCGGTCGAGAAAAGCCTGGGCGGAAGCGAACACCTCTGCCTTAAGACCCACCGACTCCACCAACTCGGTCAGTGCCTCGCGAACGTCCTCATCATCGTCCACGATAAAGACCGTCGGCTCAGGCGGTGTCAGCACTAACGTTTCTCTGGTCAACAGGCGCAACGGGCAACGAAAAATGGAAGGTCATCCCGCGATTCTCGTTGTGAGTATACCAAAGCTTTCCACCGTGTGATTCGATGATCGATTGACTGATCGCCAGTCCCATTCCGAGCCCTGATTCCTTGGTGGTAAAAAACGGGGTGAACAGCCGAGCGGCCACCTCGTCGGGCATCCCCAGCCCTCGGTCCCCAATCGCAATCCCTACCTCGGATCCCCCTTCTTGGAAGGTGCTCACGGTGATGACCTTGTCTTCAGCGGGGACGCCTTCCATGGCATCCATGGCGTTGCGAATCAGATTGAGGACCACTTGCTGAATCTGAACCGCATCGCCCATCGCTTTCGGTGCGACGGGTGTCAGCCTCAAATCGATCCGGAAATGAACGAACCGGCTGTCCACCGTGACCAGATCGATGACGCCTCGAACGAGCTCATTGATGTCCAGCCACTCATGATGGGTGTTCCCCTGCTTGAGCAGCGACCGCAGTTTGGTCATCACTGCGCCCGCGCGTTCGGCGGCGGCACTTATTTTTCCGATGAGATCAAGCAGCTTGGCGGTGTCGGCGGTGCCGGAGGTTATGCGACGTTTAACCGCCTGGGCATAGGCGTTGATGGCGGTCAGCGGCTGGCTGATCTCGTGGGCGATCCCTGCGGCCATGGTTCCCATGGTATTCACCCGGTCCAGGTGAGCCAATTGCGCGCGATGCTGTCGCGCCTGCTCCTCTGCCTGCTTGCGATCCGTGATATCGGTGATGAAACCCTCGACCGCCAGCGGCGCACCGTTGAAATCGAAGACCCCTTCTCCCTGCTCCCAAACCCAGCGTTCATGCCCGTCGCGGCACCTGATGCGATACTCGAGTTGATAGCACTGCCGACGCGAGACCGCATCGCGCACCGCCCGCCGAACATGCCCGCGGTCATCGGGCTCAATCAGATCCATATACTGCACGTGGTGAGACATCAGTTCATCGGCCTTGTATCCGGTGAGCAGTCGCGCACCCCTGCTCACGAACAGGGTGGTCCACTGCTCGTCGGGGAGTCGCCGGTAGGCCATACCGGGCAGGTTGCTCAACAGCGTCGCCAGCCGGCGCTCGCTTTCGCGCAACGCTTGTTCGGCGCGCTTACGGTCGGTGATATCACTGAGGATGCTGGCAAAGAATCTCCGCTCGCCGATCACGAATTGGCTCGCGGCCACCGCAACCGGCACCGTGGTACCGTCTTTGCGCCGCCCGATCCCCTCACGAACCTCGCCATGCACGGCCGTCTGCGGATAACAGAGACAATTGGCGAGCGTGCTATCGCACCGCTCCGTCGGGGCCAGCGTAAGTCGATGGGCGTCTTCGCCCAGCATTTCGGCCGCTGTGTAGCCGAACACCCGTTCGGCGGCGCCATTGAATGAGGCCACTTTACCGGTCTCGTCGGTCACGATGATGGCCTCTGCGGCGGTTTCAAAAATAGCCCGCCACCGGCCCTCACTGGCCCGCAATGCCTCCTCGGCTCGCTTGCGATAGGTGATGTTCACCATGGACACCACCGCATAATGGGACTCGGGTACCTCGGGCGACAGGCGCACCGATAGGATGACGTCCAACGGGGTTCCCTGCAGCGTGCTGCACTTAACCTCGCTCTGAAAAAACGTTTTTCCCTCACCGAGGCTCACCAACTCCTCGCGGAGAACCTCCATGGCTTCGGGGTTGAGGATCCGGTCCAATCCGCCCAAGAGTTGCGTCCGATCCCGCGCCCCAAATAATTGCAGCGTGGCGTGATTGACATCCAATATCCTAACCAAGCGCGCCGCTTCCTTGACAAACGCCGGGTGCTCTTTCATGTAGCGGCGAATATCCGTCACGCCGGCCTTGCGCAGCGACCCGAGGGCAGAATGATAGGCGGAAAAGTCCTCTTCCCAAATGGACACCGGCGCCGCTTGAAACAGGGCGCTATAGCGGCGGCGGCTCTCGCGCAACTCGCGTTCTATTTGCAAGTGCTGCTTGATTTGCCGCCAACTGAGCCAGTAGATAAGCACCGTGGTAAACACCACGAACAGCCATCCCTTATACGTCTGCAACGACATAAAAGACAGATAGGTCTGAGCTGGCTCAGTCGAGCTCAGCTCGCCGCTGAGTAACTCCAATGCGCGGTCGGTAATGCTAATCCAGACCATACCGAACAAAAAAAAGGTGGAAGCTATCCTTAACGCGGGTTTTTGAATATCGAATCGCTCATACAGCGTCACGACCGGTAAACCTCCTGCATCGTCTTTGCGCACAGCCCGTGGCGTGACCCAGCACTTGCCGGAACTCTTCGCGCCATAACACTGGGCGTTATCGGGCGAAATCCATGGTGAGCGGCGGCATCGCTGTAACGCGCGTCATATTACCTCCTCCAGACTGCCTTTCGTCAGGGCAACTCGGTTCTGACAGCATGGCCATCGCTGCGACGCAAACCGGCAGTATAAAAACGTAGCGCCGGGTTGCGTCGGAGCGAGGATGGGGCATCATTAGATCCTTAAACACGTCACCCGCCGCCAATCCCTGATCAAATGCCCGGAGGCGGCGATGCATCGCACCGACCGCATTTTTCCCAATGACATTGGCCTCTTGCTCGACACGAGCACAGATCCCCGCGTTTCGATCGCTTTGCTCAGGCGGCCCGAAAGCAAGGCGGCCGGCGCGCGGCGACGAGACCGATCGGCTCGATAGCCCAGGAGCGAGCACCGCACAACACCGCTATCGGAAGGCGCGGTCGATTGATTCACCAGCGCGCAGATGACCGGTAATGCCGCGGCACCCCAATTGGCACGGCGCTTGGGCGTCTTCAGCGCAAGTTGCCTGGTGGTGTCCAATATGGTCGGCACCGGAATATTCACCACTACCGGCTTCCTCGCTGCCGATCTGGGCTCTCCCCTGCTGGTTCTGGCCATCTGGCCCTTCGGGGCGGTATTGGTCTTGGCCGGCGCCGTTTGCTACGCCGAACTCGGCATCAATTTTCCTCGTTCTGGGGGCGAGTACGTTTATCTTTCGCAAGCTTGGGGCCCGGCCTGGGGGTTCGTCGACGGTTGGGTCAGTTTTTTTGCGGGTTTTTCAGCACCCATCGCCGTGGCCGCAATGGCGGCCGTTGCCTATCTAGGTCACGTTGTTCCGATGTTGCAGTTGTCAAGTCCGAGTGGCTTCGGACTGCATATCGAGCCCGCCACCGCCACTGCCTGCCTGATCGTCATGGTACTCACGGTATGGAACCTCTTGGGAATAGGCCGGGCCGCGGGGCTGCAGAACTGGCTGACGGGCTTCAAAGTCGTGGTGATCGCCCTGTTCCTCATCTGCGGCTTCGCCTTTGGCGAAGGCAGCTGGAGTCATTTTGGCCAAATGACTGAACGCAGCTCCCCCCATGATCGGTTCGATCAATTTGCCATCAGCCTCATCTTTATCGCCTTTGCCTACAGCGGCTGGAATGCCGCAACCTACGTGGGCGGCGAACTAAAAACGCCGCAGCGCACGCTTCCAAGGAGTCTTCTCTTTGGCACCGTGTTCGTTGCGGCGATCTATCTCGCGCTCAACATTTTGTTTCTCTATGCCCTGCCCTTGGCAGAGATGAAGGGGGTAATAGGCATCGGCGCCAAAGCGGCCGATGAGCTCTTTGGCGGCGGTATCGGCCACACCTTCAGCGTACTCATGGCCGTATCGTTACTGGCTAGCGTCAACGCGATGGTGATGATTGGGCCCCGCGTGTACTATGCGATGGCTCAGGATGGGGCATTCCTGCGGGCGGCGGCACGGGTGCATCCCCGCTGGCAGACGCCTTGGGTCGCCATCGTTTTGCAGGGCGTCTGTTGCTGCGCGCTCATCCTCACCGGCACCTTCGAAAGCCTCATTTATTATATCGGCTTTACCCTGGTCCTGTTTTCCGCGCTCGCCGTCGCGAGCCTCTTGCGGTTTCGTCGCCGCCCGGGCTGGATAAAATTAAAACCCGTCAGCTTTGCCTACCCGCTGTTACCTCTGACCTACCTCGCCATCTCCCTTTGGATTCTCAGCTACACTCTGGTGAGCCGCGGTGGCGAGGCCGTGTTCAGTCTTCTCACCCTGGTGGCGGGTGGCCTCATTTACCGGTGGCACCGCCAGCATGCCCACTGACCGGCGCGGTTCGCTTTCTTGGCAGCAAATGTTCAATCCTCTTGGGCTTTGCCGGTCATCGGCACAAAGCGCACCGGCAAGAGCGTCTCGCGGGTTATTCCCTGGGCGTTCTTGGTAATGCGCACCAGTTGTTGATTGAAGCCACCCACAGGCATGACCAAATGGCCGCCGACTTTGAGCTGTTCCGGTAACGGTGGCGGGATCGTCGCAGGCGCCGCGGTCACCAGAATCGCGTCAAAAGGTGCTTTCTCCGGCCAGCCCTTGTAGCCGTCGCCGATCTTGACGGTGACGTTTTGGTAACCCAATCGGTGCAGCCGTTTTGCGGCGGCTTTTCCGAGCGCTTCCACAATCTCGATGGAATAAACCTCCTTGGCGACTTCTGCCAAAACCGCTGCCTGATAGCCGCTGCCAGTGCCGATCTCCAGCACCCGATCACCGGGCTCAATTCGGGCCGCCTCGGTCATAAAGGCAACGATGAACGGCTGCGAGATGGTTTGCCCCTGCCCAATGGAAAGCGGCGAATCCACATAGGCCAGCGCCCGTGAGTCGGCCGGCACAAACTCGTGGCGAGGCACCTTGCCCAGCGCGGCAAGCACCTGCGGATCCGTAATGCCCCGTGCGGCGATTTGCGTCGCCACCATACGCTCTCGTTGCTCCTGCCAATTCGCCTCTCGATTCCCGGCGGCTTCGCCGTTGAGATTGCAGCCACTCAACGCGACCGCCAACCCCGATAATAAAGCGCCAATGCTCTGCTTGCTGTATCGACTTATGGCCATGGGCTTTGCTCACCATCACCGGTGTCTTCTTTGACCGCGCGGCGCTACCGCAGGCGGGGCCAACCGCAGCCGCCGCGATGACCAGCGCGGTAGCTTTTGAGACCGCTTCTAAGAAGCTGCTTTAGCTGATCGCTGGTCAAGTCCCGCTGGACGCTCGCACTCCGTGCTTGATTGTGGCAACCGCGTCCGGTCGAATTCCAGGCCATTGCTGGCCGGCCATTCCTTGATATGCACATCCTGCTGCGGAAAAGGAATGAGAATATCGACTTCTTTTAGCGCATACCACATCCCACGATTGATCGCTGATCGCATAGCCAGCCGGCTGTCTTTACTGACGTCGATGTAATATTGCACGCGGAACTGAATGGATGAGTCGATAAACTGCCACAACAGGACCATTGGGGCGGGCTCTGCCAGGACGCCGGGATGGCTGGTGATAACCCGCTCCAAGGTCTCGCGCGCCACGTCAGGGTCGGCATCGTAGCTGACCCCGATCCACAGCACCGTGCGAACAATACTGTCGTTATGCGTCCAATTGGTAAACGCGTTAGTGACCACGTCGGCATTGGGAATAATCACTTCATAGTTGTCCCAAGTCCTCAAGCTCACCGAGCGCATACCCACGCGCGTAACCTCGCCCTCATGGGTGCCGACGCTAATAATATCGCCGGCCTTCAAGGGTCGCTCAATCAGAAGCAACAATCCCCCAAGAAAGTTACTGGCGATCGCTTGCATGCCCAAACCCACGGCGACGCCTACCGCACCAGCGAACACCGCCATGGTGGTCAGGCTCAATCCCGTGCCGCGAAGCACGACCAGCAATCCGATGAGCACGACCACATATTGAATAAACACCGAAAGGCTATGGCGCACCCCGAGATCATGGACGCGGTAGAGCGCCCATCGATATGTGACACCCCGTATCCAGCGACCGAGCGCGATGACGAGCAGTGCGAACAATAGCGTCACCATGATGCGATACGAGCTGATATCCACACCGCCCAGGGAAACTAGCGGCTCTTCGAGTGCTTGCGAAACCGTGCTCGCAAGCGCCGTCCCACCCTGGATCCCGTACACCTTAGAGAGTATCAACAGGGCGCCAATGAAAAGCGCCGCCTCCAGAATCCGATGCACCGGCGCAATGATGTCTTGGGTCCACAACAGACCGTAGTTCGTGTGCTTCACCGCCAAGTTCTTCAGCAGAATGACGCCGTCGCCGAGTAGCCCGCGCGCCGCTTGCCAAGCGACGAAACCCAGCAAGAAAATGCCCAGATACCAGCCCACCATCCAAGCCAGGTTGAGATAGCCGACAACGCCGATAAGCCCAATGCCAACCAGCGAAAACATAAGAAGAAGGCTTACCACGCGAAACGTTTGAAACCACAGGCGCTCGGCGTAACGCTGCACAAGCAGTCCCAGCACGAATTCGCGCAGTCCCAGCAGCGTGGGGAACACCAACAGCAAATAAAGCATGAATGCGCGGTCCATGGCGTCACCGGTGGCCTCCGGCAATCCACTCAGGTGAATAAGCAAGACGCCCGCGCCGAGGATCCCCCCGGCCAGCACACTCCAGCGCAAGCGGGTAAACAGCCGGGGCGGAATATGCTCAGTTCGCACATCGGCGGCGGCCAGCACCTGGCTCACAAAGGTGAAGACCGCCTTGATGATCATCCCAACCAGCACCAGGGTTGCGATAATGCCCCGGCCGGGTTGGGGCACTTGGCTTATCCACACCACGCACAGCAGTGCCAGGGTAAGGCCAAGCCAGAGCAAGTTGCGCTGAATCATGCGCAGCACGGCCACCGACACAGTGCCCACGAAGGTCCGGACTTTTCCCGCCGACGCCGCCCGGATGCCCCGCTGCGATGCGTGTCTTACCCACCCCATGAGCCAAAGCAAGAGACCGAGCGCTAGCACCAGCCCGACCCACCGCCACGGCGGGGCCTCTACTAACGCCCAGGCGGCGGCCACCACGCTCAGCTGCACCTGATACAAAATGGCCTTAGGGGTCGCCGCAAAGCTGCCGAGCAATTCCGACCATCCCTCCCGGGTACCGGGCAGCTCGCTGCGCGCGAGCAGATCGTGACGAAGAGTGGATTCATAGCGCGCCTCGAGCCGCGCTTTGAGGCGAGCGGCCAGCGCCTGCTGTTCCGCAACCTGCTGTTGGCGCCGCGTTGCGTCTTGTAAAAGCGCTGCGAGCGCGCGCCGTGCTTCGGCGGCTCCCTTGCCGCCTGGCGCAATGAGCTTTCTTTGGCGCTCGCCGAGCGGCAGTGCTTGGATGAACAGCTGGTCGGTGGCTCGAAGCTCCGCAATCAGGCCCTCGATCTCCCGCAACGCGTCTTGCAGCAGCGGCGGATCTGCCTCGCTGCGCCGTGCCAGCAAATCCAGTCGCTCCAGGTCCATTTCAATGCCGGCCAAGCGGATATCGTGATGCACGAGCCTTGCCCGCGCTTCGGCCATCTTGATGGCCGTCTCCAACAGCAGGCGTTCTTCTTCTGTGAGCCGCTCGCCTTCCCGGATGAGTCGCTCCCGGAGTTGAGCCGCGCGACTGAAGTAAACCTGCTGCTCCCTTTGCAAGGCCCGTTCTCGCTTAGTGCGGGTGGCCACATGTTGCTGTTCCAGTTGGGCATAGTACGCATCCTCCACCGCGGCGCGCCAGGTCTGCGCAAGCGATCGACGCAATCCAGCGAGTTCCAGACGCTTGTTCAAGTGATCCCGACGCAGTCGTTCGGCATCCAGTGCACGGCGCTGCTCAGCGAGGTGGTGACGCGTTTGTACGAGATCGAAAGCCCGCAGGGTGGTCTCAGCTTGTCCGCGAGCCGGATTTTCTAACCATTGTGCCCGTGCCTCGAGTTCGCGCACCGACTTCGCCAGGCGCTTGATGCGGCGCTCTGCGTCCACTCGATCGAGCGTGAGGCTCTCTTGGTGCAAAGCGACGGCCTCGGCATCGATGCGCGCCTGCTCGACCATCCCCGGAGTCATCGCACGCTGCTTGAGCTCGGTCATGCGCCGGGGTAGATGCTCGGCCAGCTCCTGAAGCTCTGCTCGGTTGCGGTCGACGATGGCGCTTTGCTCTTCCGATGTGAGTTGGCGATCCTCCTGCCATTGCGGCGTACCGAGGGAATCGAGCGGGAGCGCCGGCGTGTCCGTGGGCGGTGCGGCGAACCCCGAGAGACTGAGTACGCTCGCCAACAGCGCAACTACATGGCGCAACCCCTTAAGTGAGCTTGAACACATCGCAACTTCTGATTTTGAATGCCGGCGAATCTTTATCGAACCTATATTCACGCGCCCGGAACACGATTGAAAGGCGCAATCAGCGGCACGTCCTACGATGAATCGCTTCGCCGCCAAGGCCAGCGAGGAGGGCCGCGGCCCCGCATGACGTCATCGATCGGATTCAGCTCGGGCTCGGCACGGTGGCCGCCAAAAAAGATCCAAGGCTTATAAAAACCCGGAAAGCACTGTCGCCAGACCGAGGAAGCTGAAAAACCCCGCGATGTCCGTCACCGTGGTGAGAATAATCGATCCAGACTGGGCAGGATCTTGGCCGGTCGCCTCCAGCAACAACGGGATAGCCGCACCGGCAAGCCCCGCAATCAGCATGGAGAGCACCATCGCCAGTGCCACCACACCCGCAAGCCCTGGAGAGCGGCTCCACAGCAGAACGCCTATCGCGCTGACCATGGCGATGGCAACGCCGTTGAGCACGCCGACGATGCCTTCCTTCAGCAGCACCTGGCGACCGTGGCGCAGGCGAATCTCGCGCAACGCCAGCCCGCGCATGGTCACCGCCAATGCCTGGGCCCCGGTATTTCCCGACTGTCCGGCAACCACCGGCATCAGCACCGCCAGTGCCGTGAACTTCGCGATGGTGCCTTC
>JAGTVB010000172.1 GCA_018224385.1 Gammaproteobacteria bacterium | reverse complement strand
TGCACGAACAGCCGTCGTGCGACCCGAATGCCGCGCAGGTATCGGGTCTGACGTCGGGCGCACAGATTGACCAGGGCATCGGGTGCGCCCACCGCGGTGCCGAACGCCTTCAGCAGGCGCGCCGCGTAGGCGATGAAACGCTCCCCATCGATGCCGAGCCGCTCGAGGATCTTGGGCTGGTCCGCGTGAATGTGACCGCGCTTGTCGTACCGCAGCGCTCGGCCGGTCCAATCGACAAGTTCCAGGTAGTCGGTGAATGCGAAGGGGATTGCCCAGGGTGTTTGCGCGGTGGCGTCAAAGGGCATGAGGGCGGCTTGCGGTACGCTCTGCACTTCAGGCTCAGGCCGCAGGGCCTCCGCATCAAGCGTGGTGGCTTCGATGTCGGCTTCGGCCACGACCGCGGCCGGCTCCGGCTGGACGTCGAGCGCCGCACACGCCGGGACATGCCCGAGCCGCTCCTGGATCGAAGTGTAGTCCGAGGCTTCCGGCGTCTCGGCGAGCCCGGCCCGCACCGGGTTCAGATCGACATAGGCCATGGCAACCAGCACAGCCTTCTCATCGAGCAGCGCCTGGCTCTTGAAGCGCCCCTCCCAGAACCGGCCCTTCACCCCGTCTTCGGCATTGGCCAGGCGCGCGATGTGCTCGTTCAAGGTTCGCATAAACCAGGATAAATCATGTAGCCGGGTCCGATAATCCTCAGCCAGCTCCTCCACCCGAGCAATCTCGGCAGCGGTCATCTCTGCGCGCGCCGAAGACAGGTAGCGGACCACCAACAGGGGGCCTGTGAACAGCGCTGTCCACCGCGTCAGCACCTCATCCACCGACCAACCCAACGCTCGTTCCCGATCGAGGCGCACGACAACGTGGTAATGGTTACTCATCACCGCATACGCGGCGATGTCGATGGCGAAGATGCTCGCGAGCTGCTTGATGCGCTCGGCTATCCAGCCGCGGCGGTGATCGAAGTCCCGACCGCTGAAGCGGTCCTGTCCGCACAGGAAGGCTCGGCGTACACAGCGCGTGACGCAGTGATACCAGGAGGTGTCGTCCAGGGAGACGAGGCTGGCGCGGGGGCAGGTCATGGTGCGCTATCTTGGCCGAGATTAGCAGTAAGGCTACCCCAGGGTGGCAACCAAGTCAATCAAAGTGGGTGTCCTTTTTTTCTGTGGTTAAACCGCTTGATCACCTCCGCCAGCACCTCCAGAAACACGTCCCGGTTGACATCATCCAAATAGATGTCTTCCCGTCCATCCCCGCGCGACGTGACATGGTATAAGCCACCGGCAAATTCGATTCTGAGAGGTCTTGCCATGCTGGAAGGCTATCATAGCGGTGGAGGCGAGGCAAAAGACAAGACCTGACCCCTTCTCCCTTCCTTTCTCCTACAAGTGCAAGCAAGCGCCGGACTTCATTACAGGATCTCATCGGCCTGCTCGTTCGGCGCTTAGTCCGAGCGGCCCGCCGTTTCCGAGACCGGGCGCGATACCGCGCTTGGCGTCAGGAAATCATACGCCGTCTCCAGCGCGTCCGTCCCCATGAGCTTGTCCCAAAAGCGGAAATAAAGACCGTAGTTGCACGCGTACCTCTGGTGGTGAAGATTGTGATGGGCGGCAGTGATCACGCTGCGTCCGGGGAAGCCCCTCAGCCACCAATCAGGAAGTATTTCGAAACCGCAGTGGTTAATCACGCTGCTGAGGGTCATCAACGTGAGAATGAAGAGCAGCGCACCCACATGAAGCGGAATGACAAAAACCAGCGCGGGAATGACGAAGGCCCCGACAATGGATTCATAGGGATGGAAGGAAAACGCCGTCCACGGCGTGGGCTGACGGGACTCATGATGGACTTTGTGCAACAGCCGAAAAAGCCTCGGCCGGTGCATCAGGCGGTGAGTCCAGTAAAAATAGGTATCATGTAAAAACAGGTAAAGCAAAATGCTCGCAAAAAAATAAAGCCAGCCATACTCATTGACGTCGGTGTACAGGCCCGTACCGCCTGTTTTCCAAGCCTCCAAAATCAGCACTCCAGGGAACGCATAAATGAGGGAGGCAAGCAACGACCAGCGTACTTCGCTACGGACCAGGTCTTTCGATGGGCGCTGCGCGGTGAGCTTTCGTGCCCTTACCTTTTGCGGATCTCGTTGCCACAGCGCGAGGTGGAATACGCCCGCAAAAACCAGGTAGCGCACGGCGACAATAAGGTAAAGCGCCAAAAAGGTGACCAGCGGCGACTCTAACATCATCCCTTCCTGCATAGCCGCGAGCATCTCCATGACCACCCGCCGGAGAGGATATTTTAAAACCCGCGGCGCGTCGTGCCCTGGCGGGTAGAAATTTCCTTCATAGGTCACCCATAATAGGCCGCTCGCCAACAAATGGAAACCGAACGGAGTACCTGTGCAAACGGATCTCGCGCTGGTCGGAGGCGGCTTGGCCAATAGCCTCATCGCCTACCGCCTGTCCATCAGACGCCCGGATGTGCGCATCGCGCTGATCGAGCGCGGATGTTCGCTCGGCGGCAATCACACTTGGTCGCTTCATGCAAAGGACCTGACAGCCGATCAGCATGCTTGGCTTGCGCCGTTCGTAAGCTATTCATGGCCCTCCTATCAAGTGAGGTTCCCGCAGTTTACCCGCCGTATCGACAGCGCTTATTTCTCGCTCACCTCCTCGCGCCTGCATGATGTGGTTGTCGATGCCCTGGGCAAGCGGATTCTTTTGAACACCGAGGTGGAGGCCATCCGCTCCAATGAGGTGGTCTTCCGAGGGGGACACCGTATGCACGCGAGCGCCGTCATCGACGGTCGGGGCGACTCGCGAAGTGAGCACCTCGTGCTTCGGTATCAGAAGTTCCTTGGACAAGTGGTGTCATTAGAAAGCCGGCATGGGCTCGATAGCCCAATCCTCATGGATGCGACGGTGGCGCAACGCGACGGGTACCGTTTTGTCTACACCCTTCCCTATACAGAGAAGGCGGTGCTCATCGAAGATACCCGCTATAGCGATTCTCCCGTACTTGAGCGCAACGAGCTGCGCGCCGCAATCCGCCGGTATGCCGGGCGTCACAGCTGGAAAGTGCAGCGCGTCGAGCACGAAGAGGAAGGCATCTTGCCCATCGTGCTTTCCGGCCATATCGAAGCCTTTTGGGACGAGGCCGCGCCTGGGGTGGCGCGATCCGGTCTGCGCGCAGCTCTGTTTCATCCCACCACCGGCTACTCGTTACCCGAAGCGGTGCGCCTGGCGGACGCGCTGAGCCGGATGGGTGCCGCGGACGGCTGGACGCTGGCGCGGCGTATACGCCGGCGCTCCATCAGTACTTGGAAGCGACATCGCTTCGATCGTATGCTCAACCGCATGCTGTTTTTGGCGGGTGAGCCCCATCAACGCTACCGCGTTCTGGAACGCTTTTACAGGCTTCCCGAGCCGCTGATCAGTCGCTTCTATGCCGGACGATCGACCTGGACCGACCGGGTGCGGCTGCTGATGGGCGCGCCGCCCGTGCCGCTGGGCCAGGCGCTGCGCGCCGTGTTCGCATCGGGGCGCGCATCACCAAAGGAACGGGACACAGGGGCAGGCCGGGTGCGCGGGAGACGGGTGTGAAGCGGCCGCGCGCGGTCGTTATCGGCAGCGGCTTCGGCGGGTTGGCGCTGGCGCTCCGGTTGCAGTCCGCCGGCTTCCAAACCACGGTCCTCGAACAACGGGACCGACCCGGCGGGCGGGCCTACGTTTATCAGGATCAAGGCTTTACTTTCGATGCGGGACCGACGGTGATCACCGCACCGAACGCCCTGGAGGAGCTGTTCGAGCTTTCCGGGGTCCGCCTATCTGATTACCTCGAGCTACTGCCCATTAATCCTTTTTACCGCCTGTGTTGGGAGGACGGCTACTGCTTCGATTACGGCAACGATCCCGAGCTCACCAACGCCCAGATTGCGCGCAAGAGCCCCGCCGACGTTGACGGCTACGCACGGTTTCTCGAGTACGCGGAGGCCGTCTTCCAGGAAGGCTACGTGAAGCTCGCCCACGTGCCGTTCCTCAACCTCTGGAGCATGGTCCGGGTCGCGCCGCAGCTTTTGCGGCTCAGAAGTTACCGCAGCGTCTACCATATGGTGTCGCGCTTCATCCGCGACCCGCAGCTTCGCCAAGCGTTTAGCTTTCATTCGCTACTGGTGGGGGGAAATCCCTTCGATGCTTCCGCCATCTATACCTTGATTCATGTGCTGGAGCGCAAGTGGGGCGTGTTTTTCCCCAAGGGCGGCACCGGTGCCCTGGTCAATGCGCTGGTCCGGCGCTTTGAAGAATTGGGAGGAGAGCTGCGACTGAATGCAGCCGTGGACAGGATCCGCACCGAGCGCGGCAGCGTAACGGGGGTCGACACAACGGGCGGCTGGAGCATCAACGCCGATGCGGTGGCGAGCAACGCGGACGTCGTGCATACTTACCGCCATTTGCTGCGCGCAACCTCCCAGGCTGCGGGAAAAGCGCGGCGCCTGCTGAAACAGCGCCACAGCATGTCGCTGTTCCTTATCTATTTCGGTACGCGGCGCCGGTATCCCGGGCTCGCCCATCATTCGGTCTTGTTTGGACCGCGATACCGCGAATTGCTCGAGGATATATTTGACCGCGGCCTATTGGCCGAGGATTTCTCCCTCTATCTGCATGCGCCGACCCTGACCGACCCGACCCTGGCACCGCCCGGCTGCGAGGCTTTCTACGTGCTTTCTCCGGTGCCCCACCTCGGCAAGGCGCAGATCGACTGGCAAGTGGAAGGCCCCCGCTACCGGGACCGCATTCTCGAGTACCTTGAGAAGCATTATCTTCCCGGCCTGCGTCAGGAGCTGGTGACCGTGCGCCTGTTCACGCCTCGCGACTTCGAGCGGGAGCTCAACGCCCATCTGGGATCGGCCTTCTCGCTTGCGCCGGTACTCACCCAAAGCGCCTACTTTCGCGTCCACAACCGTGATCCGCGTATCGGCCACCTTTACTTCGTCGGCGCCGGGACGCACCCTGGCGCGGGCGTTCCCGGCGTCATCGGATCGGCCAAGGCGACCGCTGGCCTCATGCTGGCGGACTTCGGCCTGAGCCCTTGAGCAGCAGACGGCGTTGATGGACGGCGTCATCGACAACAGCCGGCGGATGATTCGCCGCGGATCCAAGAGCTTCTCAGCCGCGGCGCGCCTGTTTGACAAGTCCACCCGCGAGAGCGCTTACATGCTGTATGCCTGGTGTCGTTACTGCGACGACCAGATCGATGGGCAAAATCTCGGCCTCGGCCCCGCCGCGGCCTGCCCTGCGAGTCTCGCCCAAATCAAAAACCTCTGCCGGGAAACGCGGCACGCGCTCGCCGGCGATACCATGACCCATCCCGTTTTCATCGCCTTTCAACGGGTCGTTCAACAGCATCGGATCCCGCACCGTTATCCCCTGGAGCTGCTCGAGGGCTTCGCCATGGACGTCGAACAGCGCCGCTACCCGGACCTAGAGGACACGCTTCTGTACTGCTACCACGTGGCGGGTGTGGTCGGAATCATGATGGCGCACGTGATGGGTGTCCGGGACCAGGAGAGCTTGCATCGTGCCGCCGATCTCGGTATTGCATTTCAGCTCACCAATATCGCCCGGGACGTCATGGACGATGCCCGGGTGGGACGCATCTATCTGCCGGCCGGCTGGCTCGAGGACAGCGGCATCACGGCCGGGGAGATGCAACACCCAAGGCACCGGCGCACGGTTTGCGCGGCGGTGAGGCGACTGCTTCTCGAGGCAGAGCCCTACTACCACTCTGCCGTTCAGGGATTCTCGAGTCTCGGCTTCCGCTCGGCATGGGCTGTGGCTACAGCCCGCGGCGTCTATCGCGACATTGGACGCTTGGTTGCTAAGCGCGGGCCGGACGCCTGGGATCGTAGGGCGGTGGTCAGTCGACGCAGGAAGATGTACCGCGCCCTGCAAGGTGGCGCACAAGCCCTGGCCGCGGTGAGTCTCGGCCGCCTGCGCCGCCAGACACCGCGAGGCAATCTCTGGCGGAAATCCGATCTCTAGGGCGGGGTTTCTCAGCGGGCTTGTTTTAATTTCTCTAGGGGCGGCGAATAAAGAAAACCGAACGAAATTGCGCCATCCTTCTCGCGCGTGCTGTGGTGCATCCAATGCGCCCGCACGATGCGCTTCATGTAGCCGCTCTTCGGCTTGTAAGGCAGGCGGATTCGGCGGTGCACGATCACATCGTGAAAAACGAAATAGCAAACGCCGTAACCTGCAATGCCGATCCCCAGCCACAACAGAGGCGGGTGTACGTGAACGCCGAGATAGATGAGGATCATGGAAGGGAAACTAAAGAACACCGCGAACAGATCGTTCTTCTCAAAGATGCCGTTCCGAGGGCGGTGATGGTCCTCATGCAAGTTCCAAAGAAAGCCATGCATGACGTACTTGTGCGTCAGGTAAGCAATACCCTCCATCCCGAGGAGGCCGGTAAAGAAAAGCAAGACGTTGATCAGCATGGGATCTCCAGGTCCACCCACGAGCAGGATCTGCTATTATGGGGGACAATCGCAACCACAGCGACCGGAACGGCGGTCCCGCGGGGTCGGCCGGCTATGCCCGCGAAGGGATCGTTCATGGCAATTGGCGCCTCCGGCACGTCCGCCCTCAAAACCGAATGGCCCTTCCGTTCTGGGTTAACCACAAAGGCCATCAAACACCCCGAAGGCGTGTCGCAAGCCACTGCGACAGCAGCAGCCCGGCAGCTGCGGCCCCTAGCAGCACCCCGGCAGGTAATAGCAGGGCCGCCACGGGCTCATCTCGCCAAAAGATCGCGGCGTAACCCTCGATGGCCCACGTGTTGGGCGTCATCCAGCCGATGTCCTGTAACCAGGGAGGCATGAGAAAGCGCGGCACCATGCTGCCGCCGAGCGCCGAGAAAATCAGCACGGCCACGTTGCCGATACTCTGAGCCTGGCCTACGGTGGAGCACGCGGCCGTGATTGCCAGAGCCATTCCGGCGGCGGCAGCGGCAGCCGACACGGTGATGATTGCCCAGCCGATCCAATGGCCCGGGAGATCGACGCCGTGCACCAACCAGGCGACCAGGAAGATAACGCCGACCTGTACAAATCCTTGGGCCACGAGGTATAAGAATTTGCCATTGACCAGGACCAGCGTGCTGCCCGGACCGGAGATGATGCGCTCGAGAATGCCGGCTTCCTTCTCTTCGAGCAGCGTGAGGGCTCCGTGGATGGCGGAAAAAAGCAGAAACAACACCGCCACGGCGCCGGCATGATAGGCAATGTGATTGAGCCCGGCAGAACGGCCGGCAACATCCTCGCGCGTCAACAGCCCGTCTAAGTCCGCGGTGCGGAGATAACCTTCGGACGGTTTTCCGTTAACCGAACCATCGCGCCGTGCAGAAAGGTACGCCTTGTGAACCTGCGCGCTCAAAAGCCGCGCGGCGACGCCGCGGGTGGGATCGCTCACCAGGACCAGGAATGTGCGACGTTGTTCCCCGCCCGGGACCGCGGGCTCGGTATTCGATTTTACGATGAGGCCTACATCGGCCGTCCCGCGACGCACCAGGTCGCGCACCTCGTCTCCCGAGGTGCTGGCGGTGCCGAGCGGCGTCAGCGCGGGCTCGTCCCACAGCGCACGTTGCAATCGTTTCGCCGTCTCGTTTCCGACCTCGTCCGCGACGGCGACCTTGAACACCATATCCTGACCGGTGGTGGCGGCAGAAATCGTGGCGAAAATAAGGAAAAAGATCGCCGGCAGCAGGAAGCTCATGACCAGCGCTCCGCGATCCCTTACCAGCCGGAGGAGCATGATCCGGAAGATCGCGGCGCTCATGGCGTGAGCTCCTCGCCCGTGAGGCGCAAAAACACGCCCCGCAGGCTCGGTTCCCGTAGCAGCACCTCCTCGATGGCCAGCCCCCGTTGCGACAGGCGCGCGCCAAGTACGGACATCTCCGTCAGCCCTCCTGGCAGGCGCCCGCTCCAGTCCTTCTTCCCTCGGATCGCCGTCAGGCCTTGCCCTTCCAGGAAGGCACGCCCACCGGCGTCGGGCTCACGTGCGAGTCTCACCACCAGTTCCTTGGCTTCACCGAACGCCGTGCGGATAAGCGATTCCGGCGTACCCTCGGCGATAAGGCGCCCCTGCGAAAGAATTCCAATCCGATCAGCGATCTCCGCCGCCTGGTCCAGATCATGGGTGGTCAACAAGATGCCGATGCCCTCCTGGCGCAGCTGACGCAGCAGATCGTGAATGCGCTCCCGGGCCCGCAAATCCACGCCCACCGTCGGCTCATCCAGGAGCAATAATCTTGGGCGATGCAAGGTGCCTGCGGCGATGTTCAAGCGTCGTTGCATGCCGGCAGAAAGATTTTTGGTCCGGTCGTTGGCTCGCTCGGCGAGATCCATGCGCGCGAGCGCGTCATCGGCGGCGGCAGCAGCTTGCCGGGAAGAAAGACCACTCAGACGCCCCATGACGTGCAGATTTTCGCGGGCGGTGAGATGGGGATACAAGGCAATGCTCTGGGGAACCAGCCCGAGCAAACGCCGTGTCGCGCCATCGCTTCCGACCCGATGGCCCAGGATGCGGATGATTCCGGAGTCCAGCGGTAACCGCCCAGAAATAGCTCTGACCAGCGTTGTCTTACCAGCGCCGTTAGGTCCGAGGAGGGCGGAAATCTCCCCGACGCGTACGGTGAAACTGATCCCCGAAAGGGCCGCACGACGGCCAAATCGCCGCTTCGCGTCCTGAATCTCGAGGACGATGTCGGGCACTGCCACCACGCGCAACGGTCAGGGATTCGAGCGGACGATGACCGCGCGCCTGGGGATGCCCGCCGGACCCGGTAAGGCACAGAGTGAATAGGCCAACTGCGCCAGGGGTTCACTGGCCGGTGCTAATGGCCGAAGGGCATTCACGGCGGCTTCGGTCAGCCGGCTCACCATGAGACGCGCTCGGCTTTCCCCCATGAAAGAGACGAACGTCGCTTTGCCGCGATCCTTGCCCACGTCCTTGCCCGCCGCGGACGCCATGCTCGAGGTGTCCAGCAAATCATCCAGCGTTTGAAAGGCAAGCCCAAGGTTCCGGGCGAAATCCCGGATCGGCTCCAGACCCTGCTCTGGGATACCGGCCAAGCGCGCGCCGGTCTCGGCGGCCGCCACGAATAGGGCGCCGGTCTTCTGCCCGTGCATCCTCTCCAAGCTTTCGGCATCTTGCCAGCGCAAATCTTGGCTTAAGTCTCGTATCTGGCCGGCAATGATGCCATCGCTACCGACCGCGCCTGCCAATAGGTCGATGAGCTCTAAGCGCAGCTCAGGGGAGATCTCATGCACGCTACTGATGACGGCATAGGCCCGGTTGAGCAGCGCCATCGCGGCCAGTATCGCTGTGTCCACGCCGAACACGCGGTGATTGGCGGGCTGGCCCCGCCGCAGCGTCGCGTCGTCCATACACGGTAGATCGTCAAGGATGAGCGACGCGGTGTGCACCATCTCGATGGCGCATGCGGGGTCGAGGGCCAGGTGTTCCTGGCCACCCAGATG
>JAGTVB010000171.1 GCA_018224385.1 Gammaproteobacteria bacterium | reverse complement strand
GACCGATGTGCAGGTCTGGAGAAGTTGGGTCGAAGCCGGCCTTTATGCGAAGGGAACTGCCCTTTTTCAGCTTCGCATGAAATTCCTCCTCTGTAAGGATTTCACGTACGCCGCGCTTGATGATTTCCAATGCTTCTGTGGCGCTCACCATCAGTCGGTACCTTAGATGAAGATTTCTAGGAGATTAACATAGCCAGCGCGCCATAAGCAGCGTATCGAACACGTTGACCACAGGAGCCTAACCGACTATTTTTTAGGGAAGTGTAAGGACAGAAATTTCAACACATTATAGTGTAAATATGAGAAATCATGAGAAGGCTGCGGCGCGACATTCGCGGTGGGGGCGTAACGCCTATCTGCAAACCATCCGGCGTCTGCCGCGGTTGCGTTTGATCCTCGTGGGTCTTGGCTGTGCCGGGCTGGCAATGGGCTTAATGCCTGCCCCTCGGCCAGTTGGCGATGCAAATGAACTGGTCAAGGGTGCCGCAGGGGTCGGTGAAACGGCGGCATATGACGACGGGCGAGTTACCGTACCGCTCGCGTTCCCCAAGATGCCTGCGACTGCGTTGCCCGACTTGCCTCCCGAGGCGGTTGCATCAATTCCCCTGGCACGAGCGGCGGCATCTGTTCCTGATCGAGCCGATACAGAGCTATATCCGGAGCCATCGGCAGATCTCGAGCGTCACGCCGTAATGATCTCCAAAGGCGACTCGCTGTCGAGCATTTTTATGGCCCTTGGGCTTTCCCAGGCTGAGCTTCACCGCATTCTGCAGGCTGGCGACGGGGCTGCAGCACTCAGCCGCGTGCACGAAGGCCAGCGCTTAGAGCTCAAGGTCGATGTTGAGAAGCACGTAAAAGAGCTGGTGCTGGATGTCGATAGAACGCATTCCTTGCATGTCGTGGACACTGCCGATGGCTTTCGCGTGCGCCGGATCGATGCCGAACTCGATCACCGCACCGCTACGGCCACGGGAAATATCACGAGCTCCTTGTTTTTATCAGCCAAGCAAGCGGGGCTGTCAGATCGACTGATCATGGAGATGGTGGACATTTTTGCCTGGGATGTCGATTTCGCGCTGGATATTCGCGAGGGGGATCGGTTTACGGTCATCTACCAAGAGATCTACAACAACGCGGAGAAGCTCGGCGACGGCAATATCTTAGCAGCAGAATTCGTCAATCGTGGTCGGAGCACGAGGGCAATCCAATACACCGATAGTGACGGGCACAGCAATTACTACACTCCAGAGGGGCGCAGTATGCGCAAGGCATTCCTGCGCACCCCAGTGAAGTTCTCGCGCATCAGTTCGCACTTTACGCAGCGCCGCTGGCACCCCGTGCTGCATCGGTTTCGGGCGCATCGCGGTGTTGATTACGCGGCTCCAATGGGTACGCCGGTCAAAGCAACAGGTGACGGTACGGTAACGTTCGTGGGGCGTCACGGCGGGTACGGGCATACCGTCATTATTCAGCACGGCGAGAAATACACGACACTGTACGCTCACTTGTCGCGTTATGCTAAGGGGCTTAAGCGTAACAAGCGGGTGCTTCAGGGGGAGACGATTGGTTATGTAGGGAAGAGCGGCTTAGCATCGGGACCGCACCTGCACTACGAGTTTCGTGTGAACGGCGCGCATCACGATCCGCTCAAAGTTGCACTGCCCAAAGCCGAGCCGATTGCCCCCAAGCACCGGGCAGACTTCTTCGCTCATGCCCAAGCGTTCCTGGCGCAGCTTGACCTACTCGCACGGATTGTTGTCGCGAGCAAGGACGAGTGACGAGCTTCGTCCCATGCGGGGGGTTTTAAGAATATAATGTCGCATAGGCTGCAAGACAACCCGGCACCCACCCGACCACAGGTGCGTGGTGTCCAGTTTTCGGGAGCTTAACAGTGGGTTTATTTGTTGGTCTCATGTCTGGCACCAGCATGGATGCCGTGGATGCTGTATGCGTCGATCTCGGCGGGCAATTTCCACGAATTCTCGCAACGCATGCACATTCGATTTCGAAGGAGATCAGAGACGGCGTACTGCGCATCGCCATGGGCAGGCCGCATGACCTCAATCAGCTCGCGGTGCTCGACGTGAGGATGGGGGAATTATTTGCCGATGCGGCGCTGGCGGTAATCGTAAAAGCCGGAGAGACCCCCGCAGTTATCCAGGCAATTGGCAGCCACGGGCAAACAGTTATCCACCAACCACGTGGTGCTTGGCCCTACACCACGCAAATTGGCGATCCCAATATCATCGTCGAGCGTACCGGTGTCACCACGGTCGCTGATTTCAGGAGGCGGGATATGGCGGCGGGTGGACAAGGCGCACCGTTAGTGCCTGCCTTTCATCAGGCCGTTTTTTGGAGTTCCGAGATTAACCGGTTAGTGGTGAACATCGGCGGCATGTCTAATATTACCGTGCTTGCGCAAGAGGGCAACGCTTCGGTGGTGGGCTTCGATACGGGACCGGGCAATGTATTGCTGGATGCTTGGGCTGCTCTGCATCGAGCGACCCCCATCGATGAAGGTGGCTGCTGGGCAGCTAAAGGCAAGGTTCATTCCGGGCTGTTAGAGGAACTGCTAGCGGACGACTTTTTTTCACTGCCCCCGCCGAAAAGTACCGGGCGTGATCGCTTTAATCTGGCTTGGATTCAAGAAAAGCTTGCTCGCATGGGCGCTCGCCTTGCGCCAGAAGACATTCAACGTACCCTCTGCGAGCTGACGGTCGCTACCTTGAGCGCGGCGATCAGGCAGTACTCGGAACCCCCGCGGGAGGTGCTTGTGTGTGGCGGAGGTGTCCACAATTACGTCATCATGAAAGGGCTAGCGCAAGCGTTTCCGGGCAACGCAGTGTCCTCCACAGAACGCTATGGTTTACCGCCCGATTGGGTAGAAGCCACCGCCTTCGCTTGGCTAGCCGAAAAAACTTTAGCTGGGCTTCCGGGCAACCTTCCCTCAGTCACAGGGGCGAGGCGATCCGTAGTGCTTGGCGCAGTCTATCGTGCCTGATAGGGCACGCTCACTGTGTCGCCGCGGGCCATAGACTTTGTGCGATTATGGCGCGCTTAGGCGGAGAATGAAGAGCCACATCCACAGGTACTGGACGCGTTGGGGTTAGACACGACAAAGCGAGAACCCTGGAGATCTTCCCGATAATCAATGGAAGCGCCAGATAAGTACTGTAAGCTCAAGGGATCGACCACCAGCTTTACGCCGCTATTTTCCACTACCGTGTCATCATCCTGCAGCTCCTTCTCAAACTCAAAACCGTACTGAAAGCCTGAGCAGCCCCCACCTTGAATGTAAACTCGCAGCATGAGCCCTTCCGTTCTTGTCTCCGCTGACAACGCTTTTACTCTTGCCGCTGCTTGCTGCGTGAACTGTATTGGTGAAGAGGATGCTTCCATTGTGACGCTATTCATAGTGAACAAGCCCTCTGAATGGACAATGGTTGTTGGAACCCAATTAAACTACCAGAAGAAACATAATATTACTATATATCAAGATGTTAATCTGACAGGCCTAAAGGGGTGTCATGGGATAGCTTAAGCGGGGCCTCCGCGGACAGTGCCGCCTCGGCACGGACCAAGTTCCCGTTCACTTGAGCTCCCATAGCCATTTCAATCATCGTGTAATAGACGTTTCCAGTGATCCTCGCCTTCGAGGCGAGCTCGATCTGCCCCTCAGCATAAACGTCGCCGATGACAACTCCATTCAAGAGCAGGTTGGCGACCTTTACATCACCCTGAATGGTGCCATGTTCGCTTAAGGTCAATACCGAAGATGGGTCTGTTTCTGCGCTTACATTGCCTTTGATGGTTCCGTCCACATGCAGCCCCCCCGTGAAGCGAAGATCGCCGCACAATTCGGTTTGCTGGCCAATCAATGAATCAATCTTCGACGTTTTGACCTTTTTACGGTTTCCCCACATTGCTCTTAGCTCGTTGCCTGTTTCCAGGTAAAGGTTTTTTCGACGGTCTGCTGCTGTTGCGCTTTCGCATGAACCCGCACTCGAATATAGCGCGGGGCAAAGTTCTGCGGGAGGTGCAGAAGACCTTCGACCCTAACAAAGTGTCTGAACTGGAGATGAATTTCTGGGCTTCCTTGTTTCGCACCCGCAAGCTCATTAAGCGACAGGACGGATGCCTTGCCGCCTTGAGTCCCCGAGACCCGTATTTCCATAGAACCTGATATCACTTCCTCCCCTGCGCCGAAGTGGGTGAGCACAACGTGGTAACGGTAGAGTCCAGGTTTCTCTTCAGAGAGTAATCTAACACTTTGAATTACTAGGCTTTTTCTAAAATCAGCGCGAACTACTATACCTTTGTAAACCGCCAGATCTTCCGTGAGCCTGAGCACTTCGTCTTGAAGCTGCTTTAGCGATTCACCAATGCGCTTGTAGGCTGCGCGTTCAACTTGCCCCTTGCGCTCCAGCATGATGGTCTGCTCGCGCAGCAAGGCGTTATCTTTGCGTAGTAGCGCAAGTTGATCGTCGCCGTTGGTGCACAGCACTGACTCTGACAAGGTGCTGCCGCCGTTAACGCTCGCGCGTCCCAACGCAAAGAGTCCGCCGCCCACGCTGCCTATTAAGAGCACGGCCACAACAACACGGAGGGCGTATTTCCACGGGCCGTGGCGGCTGTTTACCCGTCGCGGTCGCGTCGAAGGGGCAGGTCGTTCCCGTTTGGATGGACTCTGCGTCATCTTTCCGCAGTGACGAGTTGCCTCGGTACGCCGGTTCTCGGGTCCCGCGGATTACCCTGAGCAAGAGCAGCGTCAGGACGGCGCAGCCGAGCGGCCATATCCTCTAGGGCAGCAAAGCAACCTGCTCGAGACCTTGGCGCTCGTCCAACCCAAACATAATATTCATGTTTTGTACCGCCTGGCCGGCCGCGCCTTTTCCAAGGTTGTCTATTACGGACAGCACTATCACCGTCTCACCGTCCTGCGGCCGGTGCCACGCTAAGCGGCAGAAATTGGCGCCGCGAACACTGCGCGTTTC
>JAGTVB010000170.1 GCA_018224385.1 Gammaproteobacteria bacterium | reverse complement strand
GCAAAAAGTCAAGCACTAAAAACTTGAACATCGAGTTATAAAACAGCTTCTTAGATACTATACAACTATGGTGAGCTTGACGCCTAGAGAAGACTATGTGGGAGTAGCCGCAGGATGAGTATCGACCTTTTAATCAACTACGCCATCCAACTTTTGGGAACCGGAACCGCGTTTATCCTCGCTTATCGATCCTTTCAAAAGCGCCGAATCCAGTTAGGAGCTGAGCCGACGCTGCCCCAATACTTTACCCGTAAAAGTACTTACTGGATAGGTATCGCACTTTACTGCACTTTCATGGCTGCAATTTATTTTTTGCTTACTTGGAGTTGGATGCCTTTAGAACCGCTTGTCACTCTTACGGTAAAGAATATCGGCTCTGGAGAATTAGCGAATCTTCTCAAAAGCCTGGACGGCACCATGATCATACCGTTGATTGCGGCCGGCTTGTTTCTTTTTTTTATCTCTTGGGAGAGCAAGTTCAATCCTTTACTTATCTTGAGGGACAGTATCCACGATGCTTTTGCAATCCCGACAAAGGCGGTAGAAGTCTATAACGCCCTAATCGCATCCCGGCTATCGGCTGTCGATGATAGACTAAAGTCGCAAATCGCCAATCGTCTTCTCGCACCCAGCATCGACCCCGGAGACTTCGAAAAATCCAGTGCCACAGTTGAATATAAATGGGCTCATAACTGCCTTCTTTTTGACCAGATACAGAACTACGCCAATCAACCATCCTTTCGACGTTTCTTTAGCGAACCGTCCTTGAAATGGGGCGCCATCTGTATCTCTTATAACGCCATGTCCGAAAAGATAGCAGTTTGGAAGGACGCAGAACCACACTATACTAAAACCCTTACTTTGATAAAGGAACTAGACCACCTAACCGGCCTGCTTTGCCGCTTACTTGCCTCACTGGTGGTCTTCGGAAGCGCCAGCGAAAACGATATCTGGGCAACCGTGAGGCAGCTCGGCGGCAACGTTCATGAAGCACGTTTGAAACACACCTATAAGTATGTCTTGCTGTTCACCGCCGCCACCGCCATTGGGATAATAGTAGGCCGCGAAGTTTCGATCGTGCTACATAACGCCTTCGTATATCCCGATAAGCCTCTAGCGCACTTTGACGACAATACCTTGAGATGGATTGCCTATGCTATTCCCATGTATGTGTTACCCATAGCACTCGTTTTTGTGTCGCGGACGCGTGCGTTTAGGCGTCAACAAGAGCAAGTCAATCGATACTATGGCTTTTATATGGTAATGATGATGGCCGGATTCTTTGTCAGCACCACGGTGTCGGCTCTAATCCTGGAACTGACTTACTACGACAAAAGCTACTTCAATTTTCCGAAAAGCTTTATTCAACATATGCGCTGGGGGATCTTGCCGGCGCTGATGTGTGGCTTTGTGGCCTATCGGATGGACACCCCGGCTAGCGAATCAGAATCTTTAGGCAAACTCGTTACAGGCGCTGTGCTGCGCTTTCTAGGCTGGGGATCTGTGGCGGTCATTATCATGCTTTATGCCACCGACGACATGACCATCGAGGAGCCGAATCTGCGTTTTACGATTGTCGGCGCGGCGTTTTTCGTAGTCGGCTTCCTGGGAGTGGCTGCCCGCTTCAAAACGGCCAGACCCAATGAATGAATCAAACACCTTCAGGGGGTGCTTTAAGAAGCTGTTTTACAAATGTCGCGAGCGACGGCAGAGCAACGCGCACGGCCGCGAGCAACCGGAGTGTACAAGGGAGTACATGAGGATTGCGAGCCGCCGCGCAACGCGGCTATGGCAAGCGCAGTAAGTTTTAAAACAGCTTCTAAGAAGCGGAAACGGTGTGCGATGGTACAAAAGCCTCCTAGAATCTTTCCCTGGTTCTCCATGCAGGTGCCGCCATCACTGTAACCAGGAAGGCAGCTCGCCGCGGGCGGGCATAACGATGTGTTTCACGCGATGGACCCCCTCGACATTGAGCACTTCGTCGAGGGCTTCGCGCGACGGCGGGGTATCGAGGTTCAGCACGCCGATAGCCGGGCCACCGGGGTACGCTTTCTCTCGACCCACCGCCATTTGTGCGATGTTGATCTTGTGCTTGCCCAAAATAGTACCCACCGCACCAATAATGCCCGGCATGTCCTCGTGGCAGAACAGCAACACGTGACCATCCAGATAGGCTTCCAATCGATAATTGTCCATGCGAACGAGCCGCGGCATGTGGTTGCCGAACAATGTGCCACCCGCGCGCGAAATTGACCCGTCGCCGGTTACTTCAGCAGTCATAGACGAGCTGAAAGCGCCCATTCTATGGGTCAGCTGCTCGGAGAGTCTTATGCCCCGCTCTTGCAGCAGCATCTCCGCATTGACGTTGTTCACTGGTGACTCTAACGCCCGCTCGAGCAGACCGGCGCAAAATGCCGCCGTTAATAGCTTGGTGTCTCGTTGTGTCACCTCGCCAGCATAACGCAACAGGCAGGATTCGGTAACGCCCTCGTGCCATTGCGCAAGCAGCAGGCCGAGACGATAAGCCACGTCGAAATAGCCGCGCATAGACTCCATCGTCTTCGGATCGACCGCGACCATATTGACGGCATGCCGGATCTCACCGGTGCTCAAAAAGTTGACCAGCAGCTGTACCGCCTCAACGGCTACCTGCGTCTGCGCTTCTTCAGTGCTGGCACCGAGATGAGGCGTGCACAGGGTGTTGGGCAACGCAAACAAGGGACTGTCGGTACAAGGCTCATTGCCGTAGACATCGAGCGCCACCCCGCCCAGTTTTCCGCTATTGAGCCCTTCCAACAATGCCGCTTCGTTATAGATTCCGCCGCGAGCGCAGTTGATGAGTCGCGCATCCGGCTTCAGTAAAGCGATCTCCTCGGTGTCGATTAAGTTCTTCGTTTCCGACGTCAACGGCGTATGCACGGTCAAATAGTCGACCTTGGGCAACATCTCGCGCACGCTCTCGACGGGCTCGACGCACAGCCGCTTCGCCTGCTCAGGAGAAAAAAACGGATCATACCCTATCACGCGCATCTGAAAGGCTACCGCTCTTTTTGCAACTTCCTGCCCGATGCGTCCCAAGCCGACGATACCCAGCGTTTTATTCGCCAACTGAACCCCCATGTAAGCCTTTCGGTCCCAGCGCCCTTCCTTTAGGCTCTGATTAGCCAGTGCCACGTTGCGCGATAACCCCAGCATCAGTGCAAACGTGTGCTCGGCGGTGCTGACGGTATTACCGGTGGGCGTATTCATGACCACAATACCCTGGCGTGTCGCAGCCGCCTTGTCGATATTGTCGGTGCCTACACCCGCACGCACGATGGCGCGTAGCTTCCGATTTCCCTCCAGGGCGGAAGCAGCGATCTTGACGCCACTGCGGCAGATCGCGCCGTCATAGTCGAGCAGCGCCTGTTGCAGCGCATCGCCCGTTAACCCGGTCCGTATGTCGTAGACGATACCTCCGGCAGCATCGAGCAATTCCAAGCCTTCCTTAGCGATGTTGTCCAATACAATAACGCGGAGCATCAGTTATGTCTCCCGCAAGCCTTCAAACGATTGAATTCAAAAATAGATAAAGCGGTGATGTGGAAGCCAAGCAATTGAAACCAGCGCCTAAGCAACCAAGTTCTAAGCCGCTCGCTAGCCAGCGAGCTTCAAGATTAAAACTGTTCTGCAAGTTAACGTACTTGCCACCACTCTACGGTACCGCCAGGTCCATAACCGGGCGCGCCATACGATACCCAGAAACACACCGGTAGAACAAGCCCATAAGGTGCGGCACACGCTGGCTCCAATGCCTCTACTCGAAAAGCAGGTGCCGCCCCCCTTGCTGGCACAGCGTGCTGCTCACTCCACCGAGGCAATGCTTGACCGCTGTGCCCGCGCACGCGGCTTGAACAGCTCCGCGAGCAGCCTGAATTCCCCATCCCGGCCGCTTCCTTTGCGCCACGCGAGGGCTATCTCCCGGTAAGTGCGCTCCTTCAGCGAATAGGTCTTGACCTGGGTGTTTCGCAATAGCGTTGAACTCTCGGCGAGTTCAGGGAGAAACGTTATGCCAAGATCATTGTCCACCATCTGCACCAGGGTATGCATGCTGGTGGCCGAGAACCGGTTGACTTTGTTCAGGTTACGTACGCGGCACGCCTTAAGGGCATGTTCACGCATGCAGTGTCCGTCTTCCAGCAACAGCACACTCTCGTTCTCTAAGCGGGTGGCGGAATAGCGGTGTGGATCAACGAGTTTGCTGCCACGGCGGCAGGCTAACCGGAAGTAATCTTTGAACAACACCACCGTTTCGACATTCCTGAGCTCATAGGGCAGGGCAACCAAGATCGCATCCAACTCTCCCGCCATAAGTGCATCGTAAATCTGCGTCGTCACAGCTTCTTTGAGATAAACTTCCAGGGTAGGGTACTGCTTTCTGAGGCTCGGCAACACTTGGGGAAACAGGAAGGGGGCAATCGTTGGAATGGCTCCAAGGTGCAGCCGTCCAGTGAGCGGTTTCCCCCCGCGCCGAGCGACTTCTACCAGGGCATCTAAGTCACGCAGACATAATCTCGCCTGCACGGCGACTTCCTGACCCATCTTGGTCACCACGACCTTCTTGTTGGTGCGGTCGAAGAGCCGAACCCCGAGTAAAGACTCCACCTCCCGAATCGCGATGCTGAAGGCAGATTGCGACACAAAGCAAGCCGCCGCCTTCCCGAAGTGCCGGTACTCATCAAGCGCCGCCAAATAGCGAAGCTGCTTAGTGGAGGGTAGCTGGGTTGCCATTGACTGATGCTCCATGGAAACAGACGCCTGTTCAAAACCGTTCAGGCACTTCCGGGGGCGTGGTTCGGTTGGTTACCTGCTCCATCCTTGGGGCTCGCCTGCTTTCGGAACCAGCGTCGCGCGCTTCAAAGTCGTTCCGGGCGATTTCGTCGCCGCCATGCGCCTTGCTCTGCCAGCGCTCGCCGGGGCGCTAAACCGCCCGCTAAGGTGGCAGCGCGATGAACTGCGGATAGATTTACAAATATCATCATCATAATATAAACATTCAATTTTATAGAAGTATAGGTGTCGTTTAGACTGCCTCCTGTAGGTCACGAAGCGGCGATGCGCACATGAGCAGGGAAGACGATTTTTCCTGAAACCGCGCGACGCTCGAGCGTTCATAGGCCTTAATGAGGGGTGCCGAAATCACAAGCCGCTTATTTGCGCGGCGTGCTCGTGCCGTCGGTGCGTCCCAGCAAATACATGTGCAAGGTAATCATGGCAAGTGCAGGAGAAAATCAATGCAAATCAACATAGGCATCACAGATCAAGACCGAGTCGCTATTGCTGACGGTTTGTCCAAACTTTTGGCAGACAGCTACACGCTCTACCTTAAGACCCACAACTATCATTGGAATGTGACCGGGCCGTTGTTCAATACGCTGCATTTGTTGTTTGAGCAGCAATACATTGAGCTCGCCACAGCAGTGGATGAAATAGCGGAGCGAATCCGCGCACTCGGATTGCCGGCACCCGGCTCTTACAAAGCCTACGCCGATCTGACTTCTATCGAAGAGGAAACCACTGTTCCACCGGCCGAGGAAATGATCCGTGAATTAGTCAAAGGCCAGGAAACCGTGGTACGCACCGCACGCTCGATCTTTCCGGTGGTAGACAAGGCCAGTGATGAGCCAACTGCCGATCTGCTTACACAGCGGATGCAGATACACGAGAAAAACGCTTGGATGCTGCGAAGCATGCTTGACCACTGAGCTTTGTTGTCACGTTAAAAACTACGGGAACTCAAGAGGAGAACATCATGTTAGAAAACCGCGAGGGCGATCGCATCCCCGACGCGACATTCCGCAGCCGGGAAAACAATGAATGGGTGAATGTCACCAGTGCATCGATTTTCAATGGCAAGACTGTCGTAGCCTTCTCCCTGCCGGGCGCCTTTACGCCCACCTGCTCATCCAGTCACGTACCACGATATAACGAGCTAGCACCTGTATTCAGGAAAAACGGCGTCGAGGAAATCGTCTGCATCTCTGTCAACGATGCCTTTACCATGAATGCGTGGCAACAAGATCAGCAGGCGGATCGAATCCGCTTTCTGCCCGACGGCAACGGTGAGTTCACTAGAAAAATGGGTATGCTGGTGGACAAAAGTGATCTCGGCTTCGGCATGCGCTCATGGCGCTACTCAATGCTGGTTCGAGATAGGGTTATCGAGAAAATGTTTATAGAGCCCGAGAAAGAGGGTGATCCCTTTGAAATCTCCGATGCCGATACCATGTTGCGGTACCTCAACCCCGAGGCCGAGTTACCAGATAACGTCACATTATTCGCACGAAATGGCTGTCCTCACTGCGCTCGTGCCAAGCGACTTCTCAGTGAACACGGAATCGAATACGAGGAGATCACGCTCGGCAAACAGATTACGATGAATTCGGTGCAAGCCGTTACCGGCGCCCAGAAAGTGCCGCAGGTATTTATGAACGGAAGGCTGATTGGCGGTGCAGACCAGTTGGAATCCTATTTGTTGCAGAAGGAAAAGAGCACGGGCTAGGATATGTGCTTTAGCCGCTGTTTTAGGAAGGCTGCGAGCGTCGGCAGAGCGACAGCTGCACGGCGGTCAGCCGAAGCGTACCCGGTCATACAGGCGGAGGGGTACGAACGGCCGCGTAACGCCAAGATAACAGGTGCAGTCGCTTCTAAAACAGCTTATTAATGCCTGCGAGGTCGAAGTCGTCGATACTTTCGACCTCGCTCAGTCATCCGTAGTACCGAGAAAACGACCCGTTCTGCGCCAGGCTCAACGCGGCGGGCAGAATGACTCGAAGCTCGTTTAGTTCGGGTAGCAATCGGTTCGTGACAATCAGTTGACGGCGATCAGCTCGACGTCAAAGATCAAGGTGCTATTCGCTGGAATGGGACCAACACCGCGCGCGCCGTAAGCCAGCTGCGCCGGCACGAACAGCTTCCACTTAGCGCCCTCGCTCATATGCTGAAGGGCTTCGCTCCAACCCGCAATGACCCGGCCGAGCTGAAGCTTGGCGGGCTCGTTGCGCTTAAACGAACTGTCAAACTCGGTGCCATCAATGAGCGTTCCACGATAATGAACGGTCACCGTATCGGTCGCCTTCGGCTTCGGCCCCGAGCCCTTCACCAGCACCTGGTATTGCAGGCCACTTGGCAACACTATGACGCCGTCGCGTTTGGCATTGTCAGCGAGGAATGCCTCGCCCTCGCGCGCATTCTCTTCGGCCGTCTGCTTCTGCTCGGCTTCCTGCTTGGCGACGAGTTCCTGCTTCAGGGTCACTAAGGTGCTATGCATAGCGTCAGGAGTCATCACCGGCGCCGCTCCCAATAAGGCATCTTTGATACCCTTAATCAAAACCTCAGGATCGAAGTCAATGCCTTGATTTTTTAGATCGCCGCCGACTTGATAACCGACGCTGTAACTGACCTGGTCCTGCTTGTCCTTGAGCGCCGGCGTCTCTCCTGCAAAGGCCACGCCGTAAGCGAGCCCCAGGCCGATGAGCAAAGAGGGTGCGAGTATGCGTCTGTTCTGAATCATGATAGGTTTAACTCCATTGAATCGACCTAAGAAGCTGTCTTAACAGCCGCCTATTGGGCAAGCATCCTTAACCCAGAGGCTAACGCCTTGACAGGCTGATAAGCGTCATCCCGCATTGATGCGGGTTGTTTAGGGGCACTCATCATGCGTTACGAAGGCACAATCTATCGCCCCCCAAGCGAGGCAAGCGCGTATATTTTGCAGGCGACCATTGGCTGCTCATGGAATCACTGCACCTATTGCGATATGTACCGAGCAAAGCGCTTTCGGATCCGCGACATCCCCGCCATATTAAACGACATACGAGCGGCTAAGCGCGCCTTCGGCGATCATGTGGCGAAGGTGTTCGTCGCCGATGGTGATGCGCTGGCGATGGATATGGCCCATTGGAAAGCGATTCTCACCGCCTGTCATGACGCCTTTCCGAGGCTTCGGCGCCTCAGTGCTTATGCAACAGCTATGAACCTCAGGAACAAAAGTATCGATGACTTACGAAGACTCCGCGAACTCGGGTTATCGCTGCTGTACATCGGCCCGGAAACCGGCGACGATGTAACCTTCAAACGCCTCGCCAAGGGCGCCAATTTTCAGGATCATGTAGACGCCGCTAAGCGCGCTCACCAGGCGGATATAGCGCTCTCGGCCATCTTTCTATTGGGTGCCGGTGGTACCGAGCGCAGCCATGAGCACGCCGCTGGATCAGCAAAGCTCATCACCGCCATGGATCCGAAATTCTTATCCCTGCTGACGCTGACCATCCTTCCCGCAACGCCCATCGCGAGGCTGCAGATGCAAGGCCGGTTTGAGTTACCGTCCGTCGCAGAGATGCTGAAGGAGCTGCGTACAATTGTACTTTCCGCTCAGCCGACAAAAGCGGTATTTCGCACCAACCACGCGTCAAACTACCTCCCCCTTTACGGCCAGCTCCCAAGAGACCGCGAACGCATCGCCGCCGTGGTAGACCAAGCGCTGTCTGGACAGGTTGCGCTTCGCGCCGACTGGGAGCGAGCGCTGTGATTGCGTCTCGCCGTCGCGCTTCAGGAAGGAAGTATTTGATTCAACCATTCGAGCATGCGCCTGGCGACTCTCTCCCAATCCCGGTCTAACATCATGGCGTGGGGCATATCGGAAAAGATTTCCGCTGTCGTTCCGTACCTTCGGGCGGTCAGCTCCACCGAAGCCTGCGTGATAAAGGCGTCGTGTTCAGCGCCAAGCACCAATACCGGTATGTTGGGCGGGGGCGTTACTGGCGGCAGATCCAAGCCCAGCATATCGAATAGTACCCACTGCGATTCCGGCTCTGCGTTCGGCAGGTGCGTTCTGATATAGTCATCAGGGGTATCGTCCCGAAACAGCGATCTTCGGGCACTCGCGACCGTGGCCCGCTCAGGTCCGAGCAACTGCATCAGCATCATGTCACGGGCAACCATTGGGTTGCGAAACGCCATGTGCAGCATGCTTGGCCCCACGCCGTAAGGTGCACCCGATGCGAGCAAAACCATCGCTGCCACAGGGTGCTGGTGCATGTAGTTCTGGACGACCAAGCCTCCCATCGAAGTGCCCACCAGAACCGGTAGCGCTCCCAGCCCGCCGACAACACGAGCAACGTCCGCCACATAATCGCGCAGGCGTGTTGTCGCCAGCCGTTCGCGTCCCTCGCTGTTTCCGTGTCCCCGCAAGCTAAGCGCATAAGTCGCATAACCGTGGCGAGCGAAAAAGGGCAGGAAAAACGGCTCCCAGATTCGTGCAGAAGAATAAGCGCCGTGAATGAAAAGCAGCGGCGTACCCTTTGCTCCCTCCTCCGGAATCCTTGAAAGTAACTCAATTTTCATCGCGTTGCACCTCGTGAATCCCTCCGTGCGACTTATGGGCTCAAGGCGTATTGAGCGCGATCAGCAAGATGGCCAGCACAAGCAGCCCGGCGCGAACGATGCGTCGGTACGACTCGGAAGCTATGCGATCGCGAATCGACATCCCCGTCAAGAGCGTCAACAACCCGATTACCCCAGCGGCAGAGTGGCAAGCACCAATCCTGTTCCCAGCAGCCCGGCAGCACCAAACACCCCGATCTGTGCCAGCTTCCCGCCCAGAAAACAAAGGTTGAACACTTGCACCATCAACAAAGACAGGTGCGAGTGCGCCCAGTGCCGCTTCAGTGTACCCAACCCATGAGTAAGAAGGTAAAGGATAATGAGGCTGGCGAGTAGCAGTCTGAATGGTGCTGGATCACTCCTCGTGAGCACGTACGCACCCACGGCGCTGCCAAAAACGGCAAAGACCGCAAGGGGCCAGAAGGGCGCTTAGAAACCGATAGCCTACCCACTTGCAGTAGAAAACAAAGTGCTCTTGCTCGAAGTCCTGCCGAACGGGAGCAGATCCATTGGAGCGACATACTTACCGAGCCGTAAATATTCTCTGATCGCTTTCCGCTACAAATGCCGCTCGCGCCGTCACGCCCATGTCGGGTTGATCCACGAAAAATCCATCGATGCCGGCGGCAAGAAATGTCTTGATCTCGCTTATCAGGTCACCCTTCGCATTAGGGTCACTTGGATTCAAGCGACGCAAGCTGATCGGCAAATACGCGTTCTCGGCGCGAAAGGTGAACGCGTGCACGGCAAGCCCAGCCCGGTGGGCCTCATCTACAAACCGGGTGGTGCGATGGACCTCGAGGTTGCCGTCGACGTCTCTTGGGATAATGAAGTGGTTTTTCTCTGCTCCGACACCGTCCGCATAGGCGGCAATCGCCTTCAGCCCTTCGCCGTTTGCCATGTCATCATAGCTCAAGGTCCCGGCCGTTGAGGCCACATCGTATGGCTGACCTTCAACCCATAGCAGCTGAATCAGCGGCATGGTGGTCATGTTTCGCAGCGCTTTCAAGTTAGCTGTTTCAAATGATTGAATGAAAATTCGATCTTTTCTCTCGGTTTCGAAACCATGGCGGCGCAGTATTTCCACCAATGATTGGCCCATAAATAGCCCAAGCTGTTCGAAATAAGTGGGGTGCTTGGTCTCTGGATAGATCCCAATGCCGTGCCCAGTGGAGCGTTCCAAGGCCGTTACCAGATCGATAATCTCTTCCAGAGTCGGTATCTCAAACTGGCTGTCAAACCGCGTATTCTCCGAGCGCCGAACAGGAATGCGCTCAATGGCGCGCAGGCGCTTGATCTCCTGGAGCGTGAAATCCTCACTGAACCAACCGGTCACTTCGACGTGGTCGACGACTTTGGTTGTTCGGCGAGCGGCGAATTCCGGCCGACAAGCAACGTCCGTCGTACGATCGAGCACGTTGTCATGGCGTGCAATCAAACATCCATCTTTCGTCATAACAAGATCCGGTTCTACAAAATCCGCACCTTGCAGAATCGCAATCGCATAAGCCGCGAGGGTATGTTCCGGAAGATAGCCGCTGGCACCGCGGTGGGCAATGACAATGGGGACAGTGAATTGTTTCTCGGCGGTCATCGTGTTGCTGTTGCTCCTTAGCGAGCCGAGTTCAGCCCCGGCGTTCACCCCCAGACTATCGAAGAAGCCCTCGCAATTGGCAATACCGTGCCTCGAACCAACCTCATCCAGAGTCATCGACGGGAGCTAGGCCCCAAGACAGTAAACGGTGTTTCAACTTGCCGTGCCCCTCGACGTGAAAATGTCACAGATTACCCGTGGCCTATGCGCAATAGTTGCTTGGTAATGTCACCAAAGGGAGGAGAAGACATGTTGAGTTCTAATGCGTCGAAGAGTATCGAAGCGAGGTCGATTTCTATGGTGCCCTCCAGTGATCAGGATGAAGGCAAGATGTTCGCCATCCACCCCCGGGAAGATAGTGAGGGACGGGTTGTCGTGGTTGGGAAAGCTAGCCGGAAACGCGCCACGACGTTGATTAACATTCCTATTTCTGAGGATCTTAAAGCCAGTCTGGACGAGCGGGTCGTCGGTTCTCTGTCAATGGCAACCGCCGCGCTGCTTCAGTGGGCCTTCGACGAGTTGGAGCGCCAAGAAATCAGCATTGAGGCACGGCCTCAGAAATAACCGCTCAGAAGCAAAAGGCAAGACGAGATTCTCTTGATTGCCAGGCCAAAGCTATCGGTGGTATAGGTTTTGCAAATTAGTATCTGAGGGCCAAAGGAATGGCTTTTTCTTGACAGACTCGGCGCTCCAGGGATGGACGCCACTGTCCTTCTCCTCAAGGTGCAAAGGGTTGTTCGGCCGGGTGTCCATTAGGAACCCGGCTATTTTTATTTGGGAAACAATCCTTGGCGTCGTTCGCAACACCTTCTTGTGTTGTCGATATTCGTGCAGCTTCGCCCGTAAGTCTTTCGTGGCAAAACACACCGTCGCTCCACCTATCTCAGCTTAGCATGGCAACGATGGGCGTCAGGACGAGAGGACTCATTAGCGTTGTCACGAATACCACCGAAGTCGCAAAGGCAGGCTCCACGTCATACTCGCTGGCGAGGACGATACAGATGACCGCCGAGGGCATCGCCGACTGAAGCACGGCTGCTTGTTGCGCGGCACCCTCTAATCCGAAGGCAAACGTAAGCAAGAATCCCCAACCAAAGCCGCCGACCAAACGAATGCCCGAGGCGATAAGCACTTTGGAGAGCGGTCCAGTCAACGCCGTGCCGTGGAGTTGCATGCCCAGGATAACCAAGAAAGTGGGGATGCATGCCTCAGCCAGAAGCTCAGTAGCCCGGCGCGCCGGGAGCGGCAGACTCCACCCGGTATTGATGGAGACTAGCGCGAGCATGACGGCCCAGATTGCCGGAACCTTCACCAGGCCCCACAATGCCTCCGCGAAGCGAGCTCGGCCGAGCGATGCGATGAAAACACCGACGGTAAACGTAATGATGGCCGACGTCACGAAAAAGACACTGGCGTGGGCAAGACCCTGTTCACCGAAAGCGAAGAGCGCCGCCGACAACCCAAGGTTACCTGAATTGGGGAGCAGCACAACCAAGATCAGCGAGGCTGTCAGGGGGCGCGGCCAGCGTCGGCAGCGCGCTATAAGAGCGGCCACGGCGGCAAGTCCTAACAGGCTTGCGCCGGTAAAGGCAACCATCCGCACCACGGCCTCGCTCGGCAACGCCGTATCCACAATAATGTCAAAAACCAGACAGGGAGAAAACAGGAAGAAACCCACTTGCGACAATGGGCGCACATCGATGCGCCGTGAAGCCGATAGTGCATAGCCGGCGCACACGGCGAGAAAAATCGGCAGCAGATTATTACTGAAAACCCCTAGCACAGCGTTCTTTTGGCCCCCCGAGGCGAGCCGAAACCGCCTGGCCGCGCAGTTATAACGGTTCCTCGTTGCATAGATAACAGCCCCGACGAATCGGTGCTACAACGAGTGCCTCCAAACAAATCGTTGTTGACCACGTAAGCAGGAGCCGCTATAAGCACCAGCCGGCGTGCGGAGGTGTATTTTGCAATAAGCCAGGTTCAGCCTGCCACCGAGCATTCCGGTACGGCTCCACCGGCAAGCCGCTTCGGGAGGATCTGTTCAAAAGTGCCCTCAGCGCCGGAGCCGCAAGGCGCTCGCTGGGGTTTTAAAACACGCCCTAAGGGAGAGGTAAAACACCCTGAGAGTGACCAGCGGCCCGACCTGAGGTGCCGGTAGGCACGGCCAACCCAGCAACGTGCTTAAGCCGCTTGACAAGCACTATTACGCCGATTCCAATGTGATGTAATAAACGGCATCCTTAGCGGTCCCTGCAACGCTCTCGCTGAGGCTCCCGGCGCAAGGATATTTGACCTTAACTTCAGTGGCGGCTCAACAAGCGACCCTAATGTACGCAGGCATCTCTTAGCGTCAATGGCAACACTGAATATTCATGCCGGCGCAGCCATGTCCCTATGCGGGCTCTCAGCCACCAGCCTGCTGGTCGCCGATCTGGCGTCCGTCAAGGAAGTTACTTTGTACTGCGCGCTGGGTACCATCGGTGGTTTGCTACCGGATTTGGATTCCGATCATTCCCGCTCCCTCAGAGTGGGCTTCTTCCTCGCGTCGCTATTAGCCGCATTTTCCGCCGTTTTTGGCTTGGCGACACGTTTAACCCTGGCGGAATTGGTCGCTGTTTGGATGGGCGTATTCGTCGGCATACGCTACGGGGTGCTCTGGATCTTCACGCGCCTAACCAGCCATCGAGGCCTTTTCCATTCGCTTCCCGCCGCGTTTTTCTGTGGCTTCACAACCGCTGCCGTGGCTCACCACTACTTCGCGCTCTCGGGCTTCACCTCCTGGATGGCGGGCGCCTATGTCACCCTTGGGTATGTAGTTCACCTGATACTGGACGAGGTTTACAGCATCGACCTCGGCGGCGTAAAGGTCAAACGCTCTTTTGGGACGGCGTTGAAGCTTTTCTCGCGGCACTCTTGGCGCCTGTCGATCCTACTTTATGGCGCAACCGCGCTTGCCTTCCACCTCGCGCCCGATCTGCACGCCGTCTCCAAGGTTATCGTAGATGATCAAGCCTATCAGCACATTTTAGACAGGCTTATTCCGACGGGGGGTTGGTTTACGAGCGTCAGCGGGCCCATCGGCATCAATCCCAGCTGAGAGAGCCCGGACCGCCAACCGGGCCGAGCCAATCTGGGTCCGGCTAAGTCGCTGTTGGAAAACCGTCACGAGCGCCGGCGGAGCAGGCGCACGGCAGTGCGGCAAAATCCGTCGGGAATGATTTCGCACCGCTGCAAGCTGATCCCGCCGGGGCGAATAAGCCGCAATGTGCCGGCGCGTACACGGGGATTTTGAGCGCTGCACACCGCCGCTGTGCCAAGCGCAGTAGGTTCCCAAGCAACTCTAAGGGTTTAATTCAAGCGATCCTGTCAGGGCAGACACATGCGCTAGGTTGTGACGTCCGAGATAATCGACAATGCTCGAGTTGATGGTCGCGCACAACAATGGGTCATAGAAAAGGGCCGTGCCGATGCCCACGGCGGTGGCTCCCGCAATTAGGAACTCGATCGCATCCTCACCACAGGTGATGCCCCCTTGACCTATTATTGGCACGCCATGGGGTCGCGCTACTTGATAGACTTGATGGACTTTGAGTAGGGCGATCGACTTGATTGCAGGTCCAGACAATCCTCCTTGGTTGGCCCCAAGCACGGGACGACGCGTTTCAGCATCAATGGCCATGCCCATGAGCGTATTGATTACGGAGAGGCCGTCGGTCCCCGCCTCGATACAGCGCCGAGCATTTTCCGCTATATCCGTCTGATTGGGGGACAGTTTGGTAATGATCGGCTTGTTCGTCGCTGCACGGCACGCTGCCACCACTCGGGCTGCCATATCCGGATCATTTCCAAAGGCGGCTCCACCCTCTTTTACATTGGGACAGGAGATATTGATCTCCATGGCGTCAATGACGGAATCATCAAAAACGCGGGCAATTTCCGCATATTCCTCGACGGTAGAGCCGGAAAGATTGGCGATGAAGCGGGTCTCGGAGAAGTCGAGCTGCGGGAGAATCACATCCACCACGTAGCGACACCCCGGATTTTGTAGCCCGATGGAATTCAACATGCCACCGCTCGTTTCGACGATGCGGTGCGGCGAATTGCCGAGCCGTGCTTCGGCCGTCGTGCCTTTCAGGCAAACGGCGCCAACCTCCCGATGGGAAAATCCTGCAACCCGCGTATACTCCGCACCGAATCCGACGCAGCCCGATAGCAATACTAACGGCGTGGCAAAGTCGAGCCCGCAGAACGCGAGCTGCAGGGATTTGATCGCTTGCTCGGTATATTCGATGTTCAATGTTGTGCTCTATCAACCGGAGATACCTCCCAACACGGGCAATATTATACGCCTCTGCGCAAATGTGGGCGCTGTGCTACACCTGATTCGCCCATTGGCATTTGAACTCGATGATCGGCGACTACGCCGAGCAGGGCTTGATTATCGGGAATGGGCCACGGTACACGTGCATGATTCGCTGGAAGTCTTTGAGCGGGTAGCCAGGCCGTCTCGTCTCCTCGGTTTCAGCACAAAAGCCACCTGCTGCTACGCCGATCTGCGTTACCAGACCGGTGACGCGTTACTTTTCGGACCCGAAACTCGAGGCTTGCCTGCCGCCCTGCTGCACTCATTACCCAAGACGCGGGCGCTGCGCATCCCCATGCGTCCAGGCAACCGCAGCTTGAATCTTTCCAATGCGGTAGCCGTTGTGTTGTATGAGGCTTGGCGCCAGCACGCCTTTGCTTAAAAGCTGTTGCAAAAACCCACTGCGCTTACCGTATCGGCGTGGCGCCACCGCTCCGGGCACCTACCCCAGCTCCGGCTTCAGATCACGGGCCAATAAGCTGTCTACCGCTGCACGCGGCATGCACACTCCCCGGAGCACACGGTCCACCTCAGCACAAATCGGCATTTCCACACGGTATTGGCGAGCCAAGGAAACGACCACCGCGGCAGCCTCCATGCCTTCCACAACCTGGCCAATCGCTGTCTGTGCCGATGCCACAGCCGCGCCGCGTCCGAGGGCAAGCCCAAAGCGCCGATTGCGGGATTGATCATCAGTGCAGGTCAGCACCAGATCGCCGAGGCCGGCGAGCCCCGTAAACGTACCGGGTTGCCCACCAAGTGCCACCCCGAGGCGGGTGAGCTCTGCCAGCCCGCGGGTGATCAAGGCCGCCCGAGTGTTGGCCCCAAACCCTAGACCGTCAGCGATTCCCGCTGCGATCGCCAATACATTCTTCACAGCGCCGCCCACCTGCACACCGATGAGATCTGTGCTGGTATAAACGCGGAACCGTTTGGAATGCAGTCGCTCGGCCAGCTGCGTTGCGAACTGCTGGTCTGTTGCAGCCACGGTCACCGCCGTCGGTAACCCGCTTGCCACTTCACGGGCGAAGGTCGGCCCCGAAATAACGGCCGCCGGCACGCGTTGTCCCACGAGGCTGGACACCACCTGATGCAACAGCTGACCGGTACCAGGCTCAAAGCCCTTGGTTCCCCAAGCTATGCGCATGCCGTTGCTCAGGTAGTGTGTTACGCTCGCAAGGACGGTCCGGAAAGCAGCGCTCGGCACAACGACGAGCACATCCCGGGCCTGTTGGAGCGCTTGCGCAAGGTCGTGGGTCACTTGAAGGTCGGCCGGCAATTCGGTGTCCGGCAAAAAGCGCGCATTGCGCCTCGCCCTACGCATGTTCGCCACCTGCACTGGATCTCGACTCCAGAGCATGGTGGACTGCCCGCTGTGGGCCAGCAGCACCGCCAGTGCAGTACCCCATGAGCCGCCACCGAGCACCGCAATGGGTTCTTGTGCTTGGGCCACCTCCCGATCCTACGCTGAGCAGCGTGTTTTGGGCGAGGGCACGACCGGTTCATGGCGCCGAGCAGCCCCCTCTGGTGCCCAAAAGGGTCTATCAAACACTCTGCAATCAGTGAAGCGAATCGCTCGAGGTTTGTTCGGCTTCTTGTTCCGATGGTCGTGGCACCTGGCGCGCATCCTCCAAGTGCTTAGCATAAAGGACATCAAAATTAACCGGCGCCAGCAAGAATTGCGGGAAGCCACCGCGCGTGACCAGATCGGACACCGTTTCCCGCGCGTAGGGAAACAGGAGATTCGGGCAGAAGCTGCCCAGCATCGGGCCTAGATGTCCCTCCGGCACGCCTGCAATGGCAAAGATACCTGCCTGATGCACCTCTGCCAGGAATGCCGTCGTCTCCTGAAGCTTGGTGGTCACGGTGACTGTCAGCACCACCTCGTAAAGGCTGGGCTCGATGCGTTTCGCTTCGCTGTGCAATTGAATGTCGACCTGAGGACGCCATTCACCCCGGAAGATGGCTGGAGAATTAGGCGTTTCAAAGGAAAGGTCTTTGACATAAATTTTGTGGATAGCAAATTGGCCGTCCATGGTTCCCGAAGGAGACTCGGGTTTGCTGCGCTCGCCAGGTTCAGGCATAGTTTTCCTCCGAGGGCGGTGCCGGGGGCACCAACGGTTTGATTCTTCCGAATAAACCAGTAATCACTTCTTGGTTAAAGGTAAGCTGGCATTTTGCCAAGCAAGAATCCCACCGCTTAAATTGTATACCCGCTCGAATCCATGTTTTCGCAGCATGGCACAAGCCCCGGCGGACTGCTGGCCTGTACGGCAGGCAGTGATGATTGGCCGCGAGCGGTGCTTCTCCAGCTTACGCATCTGCTCGGAAAGATACTTCATGGGTATGTGCAGTGAATTTAGAATGTGGCCTTCGTTAAATTCAGCATCCCCCCGGACATCCAGTACCACGGCCTCCTCACGATTAATCATCTGCGTGGCGTCTAACGGAGTAACCCTGCGGATTCCTTGTATCCTAGGATATACAAAGGTGCCCACAAGCGCGGCAAGGATACCCGTCAGGGCCAGCACAAGGCCCCAATGATTTGAGGCAAACTCGGGGAGTCGCTCCATTTAACTCTGACTATCTGGGAAGTGACTTAGAAACCGCGGCGCGAAAGGCTCAATCAGCCGCGCTACATCGCCTCGCAACCTTGGCGAGCGCAGCCGGTCTCAAAACCACCCTCTGATGAGGTCGGCCTTTACTGTATGCGCTACAGGGAATGTAGTCGCCCCATCCTGGGGCGCTCGCGCCTGCGGGACCAGCTTGCAGCTATTCAAAAACGTTCCTGAGGATTTTGTCAAGCCACCGCGCAACACCATTGTGCCCAGCGGTGCCGTTCAGAATAATACGGCGGCTTACATTTGGGTGCAGAAGACCTCGCGCATCATACTGATAAGACGCAGCGTGCGCGCATCGCCGACCCGGTAGTACACTCGATTCGCATCCTTGCGCGCGGTTAAAATACCCTTGTCGCGCAAGATCGCGAGGTGTTGCGAAATGTTGCTTTGAGATGTCCCCACCTCATCAACGATATCCTGCACACTGACCTCGCTTCCACCCAGCGTGCATAGAATCTTAAGACGTAATGGATGGGCAATGGCTTTCATCGATCGCGACGCACGCTCGATATCTTCATCGTGAGCCATCAGGGCTTTTAGACCAGTCTCGTCCATATGCAGCGTAACGCCAAGCAAAGCCTGGTCTCGTCGTTCCCTCTCCGTCTCATTGGAGTCCATACATTGGACCGGATTACCGAGACAAATCTCTCTCACGCGTCAAAAAGCCCGCCCCTCATGCTCGCATTCCGGCATTCGCTTCATCAGCACCGACAATACCACTCGCAGGTGATGGCAAGGCGCATTGCAACAACTCACACTCCTTTTTTATAACCATCTAATATTACCACATGATGATGGAAAGATCCCTAACATCCTTGGGATGACGATGGGGTGCAAAAGGCCACTGATCTCTAGCCGATACCGCGTGAGACATGCTCCCAAAAACAACACCTGTGTCTGAAGCGAG
>JAGTVB010000169.1 GCA_018224385.1 Gammaproteobacteria bacterium | reverse complement strand
GATTCAGGCGTTGCGGCGGCCACGAGCACGGGCGGCTTCGACTTCTGGCGAGGTGTGGGCGAAGCATTTGCGACCATTCCGGAAAATCTGGTAGGGATTGCGGCGCTCGTCACCGATCCGTTGGGGCTGAAGATTGTCGAGGTGACTGGCCCGCAGGCGGCGGCAGCCGCGCAGGGCGTAAGCTCGGGCACCTTTGGTGCCATGGCCAGCCGGTTTGACGGTCAGATCGGCGCTTTTGCCTACCTGCTGTTTATTCTGATGTATTTCCCGTGCGTTGCCGCGACAGCCGCCGTCTTCCGCGAGACCAACGCCCGCTGGGCTGGGTTTGTCGTTGCTTGGACGACCGGTTTGGGCTACATGACGGCGACGCTTTTTTATCAGGCGGCGACCTTCGCTCGGCATCCGAGTACGTCGTCTGCCTGGATCCTGGGACTGCTCGCACTGTTTGCAGCGGTGGTGGCCGCCATGTGGTATACCGCAAGGCAAAAAGAGAGCTTCACCGGTGCGATGCCGGAGAAGGCTTGAAAATCATCATGATTCTTACTGAACTAAAATGCTATCTCAGCGAGCGCAGGCAAGCCACTCTTGTGGATTTGGCGTACCGGTTTGATGTGGAGCCAGAGGCACTTCGTGGGATGCTCGGGCATTGGATCCGCAAAGGGAAAGTCCGCCAGCACACGGGGCCAGCGGCCTGCGCCAAGGGCTGCATCAAATGCGATCCCAAGGCGCTGGAATTCTACGAGTGGATAGCCTAGTTACTGCGGAATTGAGATCAGCTCGTCCTAATCTATGTTCAAGGCAGCCTCCCCGTAGCCTGACGTCGGGGGAGCGGCTTCCACGCGCCGCCTGGCTCACCGGGATGTCTTCAAGGCGGGGGGTCCCTGAGGCCAGGGAGAGGAGTTACTGCCACGGGCCACAGGGAGGGCAAAGTAGCGAAACGATGAGCATGGCCCTACGGATACTGACTTGATGGAGATCGTTTGGGCGGTGCCATGCTCAATGCCGTTGCTTGGCCGGAGCCCGAGCCGCAAGTGATACCGGGGACGGTGGTTGACGAAGCCGCTCGAGGGCGCGCGCTAATGAGGCAAGCCGAACCCGGCGCCTTGACGTTGAAGGTTGGAAGGGATGCGCTGCGGACATTGTGTGCGCAATGTCAAGCGTGCCTTGGAGACCTTGATGGCGTCGACGAGGCGATCCCTGACCTGGACACCGGTATGGTCGAGATCAAAGGACCGCGCCTTTAACCTGGCGGGCCTCCCTCAAGCGGTGGAGCAGGCAGGTTACAAAGTGACGGGCAGTCCCTGAGATCAAACATCCGATCAAAGGCCAAAGCGCCAGCCCCATGCAGACATCGCCTAGCGCCATGCCGTCTCCCATGCCGGAGCAGCCAGCGAGCCGCGGCTCTCGGAGCACGCCGACCATGGCCAGGCGCCGCTTGCTTCTGCCCAAGGAACATGGCGCCTACGCCGAGATCGGCTTTCCCTTGCTCACGGTATTGCTGCTTGGTGTGCCCAGTTCCGGTGCGCTCCTGCTGTCGATAGCGGTCGTATGTGTGTTTCTACTGCATGAGCCGGTACTGGTGCTGCTTGGCCATCGTGGCAGGCGGGTAAAGCGTGAGGCCGGTGCTTCTGCGATGCGCCTTGCTGGGGTATTCGCGACGGGCGCGCTCGGTTCTGGTATCGCAGGACTGTGGATGTCACCCCCGGCCGCTCAGTGGGGTGCGCTCATTCCCTTTATCCTTGGCGTTGCGCTCCTACCCCTGACGGTGGTTCGGCGCGAGAAGTCGCTCTCTGGCGAGCTACTTGCTGCCGCAGCGCTCGTAACAGCCTGTGTGCCGGTGGCGCTTGCGGCGTCACTGCCGATGGCAACTACTGTGGCAGTGAGTGTCGTTTGGGCCGTGACTTTTGCGCTGGGCACGCTCGCGGTGCGCTCGACAGTAACAGGCGCAAAGGGTGGAGCAGAACCGCTACGAGCGCTAACCTTATTGCTCGCGCTTGGCGCCATATCGGCTGCGGTGTGGATTAGCAAAACCCCTGTGCTGCCGGACAGCCGCGCGGCGCTTGCGGTACTTCCCGGATTGGTTGCAACGATCAGCCTCATGGTCCTGCGGATTGCGCCTCGGCGCATACGAGCAATTGGGTGGACGATCGCTGCCAGCAATTTATTGACGTTAATATTGCTGCTCGTGCTTCTGTAATGGACCCTGTTGGCGCCCCCTTGCATTGGCCTCGCTGTAAGCCGGGTAAGAAAGTCTCTTCACGGGCGATCGGGGGCACGTTGACCCTTCGCCGGTGGCAGCGGCACGCCGAACAACGTCAGATACATCAAACGATAAACGTCGGTGTTGTCAAAGTGCCCGAAGAAATTTTGCCGCAGGTGATGCGCATTAAGACCCTGTGCGCGAGCAAGAATAGCACCCGACACGTCGGATTTACCGGTCCAGGCGATGGAAAAAGAGAGCATCTCCCCATGTGCGTCGGGAGCGGACAGCAATGGCCGGGCACGCCGCCCTTCGACGCCGTCGCGAGGTGACGTCACGTTCGCACCGTCGGTGCCTGTCGGGTTCACATCGTTCTCAGTGACGTTACCCGCCTCATCGACGGATGGCGGAGACTCTATCTGCAGCCCACCGGCGTCACTGTCCGCGACGGTGAGAATGAGCGTACGAGGTGATTGTTTTTGGAACCTACGGGCAGCGCTGATGACGGCGTCGGCTCGATTAACGGCGCGCAGGGTTCCGATGGCATTGTTCTGGTTGCCGAGATTGTCAGGGCTTTCGATCTCGGTGACCAGCAGGAAGGGGTGTTCAGCCTGACGGCTGTGGCGGTCCAGCACGGTAAGCGCCAACGCCGTCATCTCCGCCGCCGTGGGGGGATTGAAGCCGGGACTCCCCGCCTTGTCGCCCCAAATGATCAAGCGGGTACGCCTATCGCGGGCAGCACGGGATTCATCAACCATGCCCACCTCGAAAAGCGCCTCCTCCGGCTCGTCGTTGAAGAGATCATCGGCGGCAAATAACCCCAGCACCTTGGGCGCGTATCGGGCGTCCAATTGGAGTTTATCGCTGAGAGCTGCAAATTCATCTCGAGTACGGATCACCACCCATTGGTCAGCAATCGCTTCCTGAATCAGGTTGCGGCCATCTTTTCGGGCGGGACCTTTCCGGTCAATCGGATCGAAGTGCGCGGCGCACTTCGGTGTCAGCTCGGTGTCACAACGGGGCGTGCCTTCGGGGAGAAAAAAACGTTCGCCCCCTCCTAGCACGACGACGGGGTCTGGGTCGTTGCGTCCCGGACGTCCTTCGAGGATTTGCCGAGCAATCTCGTTGGCGTCGTCACGGCTGTCGACTTCCGCGAGGAATGCGCCTGTGCCTGGCTCTGCCGCGTCGCCATCATTGACCACACCGACGGGATGTCCCTTGCTGGCGGCTTGGCGCATGATGCTACCGGGAAATCCTGATAATGCAAGGATGGCGCGGCCACTGTCCTTGCCATAGGAATCCGATCCCTGCACTTTGAATCCAAAGGCGTGAGCTGTAGCACCACCGTTTGAGGTGGCCGTGAGCCGGTCGGCCAGATGTCCCCGGTATACCGCCATTTCTGGCAGGCCGTCCCAGGCCAGGAGGCCATCCGGGCCCTTCCAATACATTCGCGCGGCGTTCCAGTGGTTAACACCCGTGCCGTCAGGATGGATGAAGATGACATCGCCTGTTCCTGGAGCGGCGTCGGTAAAGGTGCCTGCTTGAACCGCCATGATCAGGGTGAGGGCAACGCCAAGGGCGGCGATGAGCGCACCTACGCCGCCCACACGCGGCTCATGTGCTGCACGGTATTTTTTCATTGGGGTTGCCATTCCTTCGGAGGGGGGTGGCGACTCCCGGGAAAGCTATCTAGCGCGCCATTTTGTAGAGCGATTCTTAGTCGGCTCGATAACCAGGGTCATTTTGGGCGATAGCTCCGCCCGGGTCATGGTTGCGGCACTTTTTGTCCTTAGGGCCGGTGTGGTGGCAGTCAATCGGTTGGAGAGAAGTCTCGTCGCGGTGTACGGGGCCGTGCGCTTTGTTCCTGGACCTCACGCTACGGTTTCCTCGCAACCTCTGCGTGGATACAACGCTCCAGTCGGGCGGCTTCACCAATGAGCGCATTCGGGTGTAGCAACATGTGCAGCCCGCGCAGCGCCGCATGGTACATACGCACACCTTCGGGTCCATGCAGGGAGCGGATGCAGGCGATACGCTCATCTTCGGTAACGATACCGCCAAAACGACGCACTTCATCTCCGGCGGAATAAGGCCAAAGCTCGGAAAGAATATCCTGTAGCGCTCCAAATGCCTCGGTGTTCACTTTATGCCACCTATTTTCAAACGTCTATGGCAAAAATCTAGCAAGATCGGACCGGCAGGCGTTGTGATCGAAAAGGCAAGTTGGCACTTGTGGGGGATCTCTTCGTCCGTTAGACGGTGATCTTTGGCTTGGGAAGAGATGTTACGGGGTAGCTCGATGCCGGGTGAATATGTTTCAATCCCAGGGCATAGAGGATGGAGGTGGCATGTTAAACCCAAACACCATAAGAACTGATAGCGTGCTGAGAAAGCTGCTTTCTCACGCAAGGCAGGTTGAAGTGCTGGATCAGGCACTCAAGAGGTGCCTTGAGCCGCCCCTGAGCCTTCATTGCCAGGTAGCTAATCTCACGCACCACAGGCTGGTGCTCCACGCACGCTCGCCAATTTGGGCGACGAGGCTTCGCTACGCCGTGCCCGAGGTGCTGGAGTGCCTAAGGCGATCCTGCGGACTTTCGCTGCGGTGTCAGGTCCGATTGCGGGTAAAGTACCTCGAAGCGGGTGTTGCGGAGCCTCCCAAGCGACCGTTGCGACTGTCGGCAAAATCGGCCGCCGTCATTCGGGACGCGGCACTCTCGATTGAGAATCCCGAGCTCAAGCGTGCATTGTTGCGTGTTTCGCGCCACGGCGGCCATGGCCCTTAGTCGCCCGTTTAGAAATGCCGCGAGCGCTGGCCACGCTGGCGTTTCAGCATGCCAGATGCCGAATGCAGCGTCTGAGCTCGGGTTTAGACTGTGCTGCATTGCGCAGCAGGCGGCAGGCTTCGTGATCGTTCCAGATCTCGGCATAACCCCCATCCACGAAGAACATCTCAGATGATTCATCCAGCCACCGATCGAAGGCTTTCTCCCATACGGCGTAGGTCACCAGATGCTGGCCTAAGGCATCGTACAGCTTCACTCTCATCGGTTCCTCCTTGATCTAAAACGGGGCTTTTATGGATTGCGCGGGATTGTCCGACTACACAAGAAAGAGGCCGTACCGAAAAAGGCGGGGCGGTACGGCCATCGTGGGAGGAGGAAGGAAACTTTAGAATACGCGAAAGTAGAAAAATGTCAGGGCTCCTAGAGCACCCACGATAAGCGATAGCATCACGATCTCGCCCATGCGCATGTCTTCCGAAAATTGGAGTTTGGCAAAAAACTGTACTGCCAGCTTTCGAGGCGCCATAGCGGCCGCCGATTTCCCGCCGATGGACCGGTCTCGGGCGCTCGTGAATAACCCTGGACACAGTGTCGGCATGGCAATCCGCATTACCCATTGGCAGTGCACAAAAAAGCAAAAGCCGTCCATGGCCAAACTCACTCCATAATGCGTACAGTATAGAAGTACTGTACTTGTGGAGTAATTTGGAATATCTATTAAGAGATATCTCTAAAGGAGATGCATCATTATAGAGGCTGTTAGGCAGGCAACGAGGAACCACTATAGGATGTGCTGTATCGGGCGAAGTCTGTTTCACGTGCTTCCATGTTCCCTGCCTTGGTGTCATCTCGAAAGGGGTGCAAGCTCCACGGGACGGTGCTGCGAGGTAAATCGCTGCAGCGCGTGATGGTGCGTGCCATCGCGGCATCTCTCCTTCCCCTGGACGGGTCGGTGCCAACGCACCGTGCGCCTTATGCTGCGGAACGGCGCTGATGGTGGTTGTGAAAGATCTGCTCAGGAGGAGGGAGCCTGCTGTGGCTTTCGGCATGGTCGACAGGGTTCCCTCCCGCGTCGACCCGGCGATGATGTTGAGCGGCAAAAATTTTGTTGCACTTTGGACAACCGCGGTCCGCGGGCGCGGCCACAGATATCGGCTCGTCCTGTGCAACTTTTCTCGTAATCGGTAGGCCATGAGGCGGTCGTGGATTGCGCCTTGGGGATGTCCAACGGCTGATTCAAGCCATTTCCGAGCGGGCCGGCTGAAACTAAAAAGCGTTTCTCGGGAAACTCGTATTCACCACCTTCCTAGGTAAACTTTGGCTGTGAAGACGTTCAAGTGTTATTGCGGTTACAGAGTCTATTTCGAAAATTCGCAATGCATCAATTGTGGCCGTGAACTCGGCTATCTGTCCGATCAGAGGTCCATAAGCGCCTTGGGAAAGACCAGCGACGAGCTCTGGCGCGCGCTCGGTCCGCCAGGTAACGGAGCACTCTACAGAAAATGCACGAACTACGTCGAGCATGCCGTATGTAACTGGATGGTACCGGTGGATGATCCGTTGAGCTTCTGCGAGGCCTGCCGCCTTAACGAAATTATCCCCGACCTCAGCCAACCGAAGCATCGACAGTACTGGTATAAGCTGGAGCGGGCTAAGCGTTATATGCTGTACTCGATTAGCCAGTTGGGTTTGCCTATCATGAGCAAGAATGAGGACCCAACACGAGGTGTTGCCTTCTTGTTTCTTGTCGACAAGGAATCGACAAGTGAGTTTACCCAACCCATCCCGGAACAGACGCCTACCCCAACGGGACATGCGGGAGGTAGAATTACCATTAACCTTGCGGAAGCCGACGATATCGCAAGAACCCGCATTCGTGAGCAAATGCGCGAACGTTATCGGACTTTGCTAGGGCATTTTCGACATGAAATCGGCCATTACTATTGGGAGTTGTTGATTCCAGATTCGGACTTTCTGGGCCCTTTTCGGGAGTGTTTCGGGGATGAACGCAGAGACTATCAACAGGCACTGGCGGAGTATTACCGGTTGGGGCCTCCAGATGCTTGGGAGACGCTCTTTATCAGCGCCTATGCAGCCTCCCACCCATGGGAAGATTGGGCCGAAAGCTGGGCTCATTATGTGTTGATGTTTGATGCCTTAGAGACGGCTTATCAGTTTGGCTTTTCAGTTGAGGACCGTAAGCTGCAGTCACCAGCCGAGCCATTATCCGTTAGAGCTGGACAGCACGCTCCACGGCTTCAGGATTTCGACGTGATGTTTGAGCAATGGACTAAATTTAGCATTGCGATCAATGGCATCAACCGCAGCATGGGTCTTCGGGATGCCTATCCCTTTGCGCCATCTTTGGCGGTCAGGAACAAACTGCGCTTCATCCACAAAATCATTGATCTGGTTTCCCGGCCAGAGACGCACTATTAGCAAGTTTCGGTGTCCAGGTGGGTGGGGATACACCATTTCCTTACACATATCTCATCTAGCGATGCTAGAGGCACGTCGGCGGCGCATCTAAGTCATTGATCTCTCGTCCGGCGCGGGCGGCAATGCCGGGCCTTGCTGGTGCCGATTCTGCGCCTTGTCTGGGCGTGAATGCTACAAGTAGCTGATTTGCATAGTACTAAGTGGGGGCGCAAGACTTATGTGTAATGGAATGGACCAGTGGGCTGTAGGCGAGCATGACCAAGACCGCGTGGCAATGAAAGCCGTCCCAGCGCCGCCCTTGGTATTCGAATGTTATCGCACAACGAGAGCGGAAAACTGGCGATGACATAAACACTCTCGGGATTGGGCTGATGGCCGAGCTT
>JAGTVB010000168.1 GCA_018224385.1 Gammaproteobacteria bacterium | reverse complement strand
GCGGCGCCAAGGTCTCGGGCAAGCTCCAGGTGCTCGAGGCCCTGATCGAAAAAGTCGACCAGCTCATCGTCGGCGGCGGCATCGCCAACACCTTCCTGGTCGCCGCCGGCCACGACGTGGGCGGCTCGCTCTACGAAAAAGACCTAGTCGACACCGCAAAAGACCTACTCAAACGCGCCGAGGAAAAGGGTGCGGCCATCCCACTACCCACCGACGTCCTCACCGCCGAACGCTTCCACGAAGACGCCCACGCCACCCTCAGGAACGTCGGCCGCGTCCGCAAGGAAGAAATGATCCTAGACATCGGCCCCGAAACCGCCGGCAACCTCGCCTCAATCGTCCGCCAGGCCGGCACGGTTGTCTGGAATGGACCCGTAGGCGTGTTCGAGTTTGAGGCCTTCCATTCCGGCACGCAGGCGATCGCCCATGCCGTGGCAGCGTGCAAGGGCTTTACGCTGGCCGGGGGTGGTGACACCATTGCGGCGATCGAGAAGTTTCATGTGGCGGATCGGATTGATTACATTTCGACCGCGGGTGGGGCCTTCCTCGAATACGTGGAGGGGAAGGAGCTCCCGGCAGTCCAGGCCCTGAACGGCTGACCACCTCTACTCCAGGACAGATATTGACGGCTCCGAACCGCCAATCTGGTGAAGGGTACTGTTCGCGGACGTGGGCTTCGGAGATCATCCGGCCTTGGACGTACCGGGCTCGACCGGAAGTCGCCGATGCATCCAGATAATGGCAATCGGTGCCACCATCAGGGTCAGGATGACCGAGGCTGTCCAACGACAGTCCCATCGGAATGCCGATCCGTACCACGGCCATGACACCGATGGTAAAGGCCAGGATCATTCGGACCAGATGCCGCCGTATCCAATAGTTGGGCGCTTTGGGTCGCACTCGTAGCATGCGCAGATCCTGAAACAGCGGGAAATCGAACATCGTTGCCAAGCGCGCTTCATGGCGAACCTGTGGCCACTGCGGCGCTGAGGCTATACTTCGGATTCTGGTAATTGGCCTGTCGATCCGTGGCGGCACCCAGGTCATCGCACTTGCCGTGGCAGCCTGCAGGGCTTCATCCTAGCGAAGGCGCGGCCAGCGCCTATGTGGCAGTCGACACTCAGAATACCGGTAGCCAAGTGATTTCTGTACTAGATAGTTAAAAATGCAACCAACATAAAGAGCGCATTGTTCGTAATATGGGCAATCGCGGCAAGGCCGAATGACTGAAAGCGATGTCTGATCCAAAACAGAGTGAATCCCATCATAAAAACAACAAAAAGATAAGTTAACCCATTTGACGCTTGCGGGTTGGCCGCATGGGTCAGCATAAAAAACCAAGCGTTCAGAAACCCTGCTACGGGCGTCGAAAGATTTGAGATAGTTTCTGAATAAAGCCACTGCCTGAATACACTCTCCTCGAAGAGCGGTAATACAAAGACTATTGCAAGGGCCATAGTGATATCAAGATGACCAGGAACAATCTCATCTGGTGTGGCTGAATCCAACGAAGATATAACAGAAAAAACCACGCTTCCAACCACAGCCACCGTAGGCAATAATATGAGCAGCCAGGGAGCTTTAACTAGTATCAAAAAACAGTTTTTCGCTTCTTGTGCTACTGAGACCCCGCGCAATAAAAATATTGTGACAACAAGGGGTAAAGATATAAAAACTAATGAGGTTATGGGGCCTAGTTGAAACGCTGTCGTTGTTCGGTAGGAGAAGCCGAATTGAGAAATCTCCCAGCCACCTGACTGATTAAATGAATCGAGCACCTTAGTGTACTTAAGTGCCTGAGCCTCATTGGCGCTAGGGTCTGCTGGTATGGCGCATTCTATGTTGAACACTTTTGCTTGATCGGATTCCCCTCTGGCAGACTGCTTCCTTGCCAATTTACTTTCACTCGTTGGTTCCAGCCATTGGCACCTTTGGGTGTCATCTCCAAGGGCCTGTCCCGTCTTATCTCCCTTTCTCCATTGTGCTTTTTCTTTAGATGGTATGTCACTGAGCTCAATCTGCAGATATTCCTGAGCGGGATTGCTTAAGTGTGCCACCAGCCACATCGCAGAATTAACAAGCAGAACAAGCAAAAACGCCTGTCCCATTGGTGCGAACGTCTTTACCGCTTTCCGGGCGTATTGGTTCATTATTGAAAGAATCTTTTGTTTTAATTAAACGTGATTTCGGGGAAAACTAATAAAAACGTCTGATGATATTGCTCTGGTTTAATTGCTTTTGAAGAACTTCAACTTCCTGTGCGCTTTTAGCATTTACAAGGAGCGTGTCTTCGTGTAATTCAGTTCTTCTTACTCGATAAATCTATTGGTCGGCTTAAGGACAGTCTGGGCTTCTCAGCCCAGACTGCGCTATAAACTTCAGACTATTGCTCTTGCTCGGAAGTTCTTGGGCCAAAACAGTGCCCACTCACATTTCCGCAGCCGCTTATACTAGTAACGTGGAACACGGTATTACTCATTCCACACTGCCTCTGCCCGCGTCGAATGTTTATACCTGTTCTGATCTCGCAATAAAGGCCGGTTACGGCAGCAGCACCTAAGCATCCTGCCGCTGCCCAAGGTCCGGAAAAACAAGGCAACGGGATGCCCTCCACATAGTACTCATCTTGGGCAGCCTGGGATATGTTGCCGGTGAAAATGTCGTAATCAGAAGTTGCGACCCAGTAGTCGCCATTTTGCAAATCAATTTCTACTAAGTTCGTTCCTCCGAGGTTATCAACAATCCGATAGTCCAGTTTATGAGTGCTCGAGTTTCCAGATAGAGAGCCTGAGTCAGTTTCAGAGCTAATGGATAGGGTTTGTTGTGATTGAGCATTGCCTGCTATTGATAAAAGTATAAGTAATGCTGCCCCGTAATTAAGCGCTAATTTGTTTTTCCTCATTATAAAGTCCTCCTGTATAGTGATGCGCAGCCTTCTGTTGGCCGCACCTAAAAGATAGAGGTATGGTTGCGACGTTTATAGAGGGGATATGCTCTATAGGTAGTAGGAAAATGCCGTACGTTAGTAGGATATTTCTTACGTGAGCAACCGGTGGTGGACTACTTGAGTAATTACCCGGCGGCAACGTTTCAGCGGAAACGCACATTCCTGAGTGGCATGGGGCGGATGGACGATGACCTGGTGGTGGAGCCCTGTTCGCGTTCAGCGAGTGGGAAACCAGGACACCCAATATTTTCCTGACTGAATCAATCTCGTAGTGGTCAGCTGGAAGTCAGGACCCGCTTGATATGGGGCTGAAGTTGCCTCGATCTGACGCTTTGATCAGCCCGAAGGGCGCCTGAGGCGGGATTCGCCCACGGGCTGGAGCCCGGCTCAATCCGGTCAATGGGAAAAGCAGGCCAGGAAAGCGTGACCAGGGGACTGGCTGTTCCGGTAGCTTCTTGAGCGCAAACTCTCCAGAAACCCCTTTTTCCCATCGCTGGCCGAGATCAGCCGCCTTCTGCATTAATGCCTCGGCCGAGCCGATCGCCCGGTAATATTGACTCTCAGTGCCTTGCACCCGTCGCATCTACTCCCGGGGGTGCTTTGCAACATCCCAGAGACCTTCGGGTGGCAACCGCTCAAATGGCGCGTAAGATTTTGCCCGGAGAGTCGTCTCCACTCATGCAACCCGATGGAGACGATAATGCAAGTGAACTCACCACATAATCATTCACCCCCTGTGGATGCGGAGGCCGAGATGGCGTTTGATATCGATCGGCTGGCTTCGGCACACGGACGGACGGTCTTTGCGGCCGCTTACCGGGTGCTGGGCGATGCCGGGCTGGCCGAGGATGTACAGCAGGGCGTGTTTTTGCGGCTGCTGGAAAGCCCTCCGCGCAATGATGTCGAGCACTGGGCCGCGTATCTGTGTGCAATGGCGACACGAGCCGCGATCGATGAATTGCGACGGCGCCAGCGCTGGCGCCGGCTTGGCGAGCAGTTTCGAATGGTGGCTGAAGCGACCGAACCGTCGCCGCCGGACGTGCTCGACCAG
>JAGTVB010000167.1 GCA_018224385.1 Gammaproteobacteria bacterium | reverse complement strand
AGGCGCTGTCCGCAAATAACTTGAACACTTGAGATTTCGATGCTACACCGTGATACATGGAAGCATCGACTCAACAGACCATCGCGCGCAAGTATGAGTTGCTCCGAGCTCTGCTCGACGAGCGAGGGCGTCGCTTCTGGGCGGCGGTCGAAGCACACGAGGTTGGTCGGGGTGGAATTTCATTGGTAGCCCGCGCGACGGGGCTGTCGCGGACCACGATCTATCAAGGCTTAGAGGAACTGCGCCGTGACAAGGGTTCGGAGTCGTTGGCGAAGGACCGTGTTCGTGCCGCTGGCGGGGGCCGCCATCCCCTGACGCAGAAAGACCCGCAGTTGCTTGCGCTGCTGGAGCGTTTGGTTGAGCCAACAACCCGAGGGGATCCGGAATCACCGCTGCGTTGGACCTGTAAGAGCACCCGTCAACTGGCCGAAGCATTGCGGACGAAGGGCCATCGGGTGGGCCGACAGACGGTCTCGGAATTGCTCAGACAACTGGGCTACAGTCTGCAAGCCAACCGCAAGACCCGCGAAGGCAGTGAACATGTCGACCGTGATGCGCAGTTCGAGTACATCAACGCGCAGGTTAAAGCACACCAAACCCGGGGCCAACCCGTAGTTTCGGTGGACACGAAAAAGAAGGAACTGGTCGGGGATTTCCGCAATGCGGGTCGTGAGTGGCAGCCCAAGGGCAAGCCAGTGGAGGTACGCACGCATGACTTTTTGGATCGCACGTTGGGCAAGGTCAATCCGTATGGTGTATATGATCAGACCACCAACACCGGCTGGGTGAGTGTCGGCACTGACCACGACACCGCCGAGTTCGCCGTTGAAAGTATCCGTCGTTGGTGGTCCAAAATGGGTATCATCCGTTATCCTCATGCCCAAGCACTGCTGATTACGGCCGATGGGGGCGGCAGCAACGGCTACCGGCTGCGACTCTGGAAGGTCGCCTTGCAGGGATTTTGTAACGAGACGGGGTTGATTGTGCAGGTCTGCCATTTTCCCCCCGAAACCAGCAAATGGAACAAAATCGAGCATCGAATGTTCTCGTTCATTAGCTTGAACTGGCGCGGTCAGCCTCTGGTCAGCCACGAAGTGATCGTGAACCTGATTGGTACCACAAGCACACGCCGTGGACTTACCATCCAAACCGAACTGGATACCGCCACGTATCCCAAAGGCGTCAAAGTAACCGACGACGATCTAAACAAGGTCAACCTGACTAGAGCCTCGTTTCACGGCGAATGGAACTACTCAATCGCGCCTAATTGTTCAACTTAATTGCGGACAGCGCCTTAGGTACAGCCGGCGCAAGGGATCCATTCGGCGAATCGCGATTTCCACTGCGCGGCATTGTCGATGGGGCGCATGCCGCGGCGCGATTCGAGCCGAAAGCCACCCCGTCTTTTCCGATAGCGCCGCTTTACACTAATCGTGGACAGAGTGCTTCCTTAAAAGAGACAAAACGCCCTCGTGCAGTGCTTTAGGCGCCGTAAAGCGACCCCCAATAGCTGGCAATAAGCCCATAAATCAATGGCTTTTGAAGAGCAACCGGTAACTGGCGCATATAATGCTTCTATATCAGCGTCGCGGGTTATCCAGCGATCATCTAACGAGACCGATAACAAGACCTAAAGGAGGCACCTCATGAGCAATCCGAACACCGATTTCAAGAGTGGCGGCAACGCCGAAGCTCAAGCCACGGGCAGTCAATTCAACGAAGATCAAACCAAGCTGTTCAACAAAGGATTCGATTTGGGTGTTGCGAATCCCGACATTCAGAGTGATGAGGACCTTACGAAGCAGGGGCAGAATGTTCAAGCGGGAGCCTTCGGTGGCGAGGGCGGCCAAGACAACGCCTACCAGAACGTTAACGTCTGATCCTCAGCAGTCACGCTGATGTAAGCAGTGCACGTCTTCGCCTGGGGGAGTGTGTCCCCCAGGCGTCCTCTTCCCGTCGAGGTATAACTCCTCCGAAATCGCCCAATCCTTGATTATTCCGTTGCCATAAATTACTTGCCCATAGGGCCTAAGAAGCTGGTAGCCAGCGAGCACGCCGCACTAGGCTCACAACGCTGGATGGACGAAAAAGCTCCAGTAAGCTATCTTCGTGAAGCGTCGTGGGTGCCAAAAGGCACATAGGCTTCTCAATGGGCGCTGACAGCGGCGATGCCGACGAAACCTATCCTGGGCCCCCTCTGGATGGGCAAGGAGTGAGCCCCCACAACGCCGCTCTCGGGAGGCTCAGTAGGTTTATTTACAACCTCTGAGAACAACACGCGCCGTCAGATCCGATCAGCCGGGCGATGGCAACCATCCACACCAAAAGAATCGCCCCGCGCACCGCTCCTATTAGAGAAAAAATATGAACAGGTACGATGTCATCCTCGCCGATCCTCCGTGGAGCTACCGCGTCTGGAGCGGTAAGAAAAGCCGGACCGCCGACGCACATTACCGAACGATGTCGACGGAAACCATCGCTGATCTTCCCATCAGCCCTATCGTTAACGAGCATGCCGCGCTGTTCCTATGGTCAACGCCGCCTGCCATCCATGAAGCGATCCGGGTTGTGGAAGCATGGGGGTTTCAGTACAAAACATTTGCCTTTGTCTGGATTAAGCACGACAAGCACCCCCACAATCGGAGCAAATGCGCCAAAGAGCCACTGCTTTACAGAGACGGCGAGCTCTTCGGAGCCTTTTTTGGGCTCGGCCACTATACGCGCGCCAATGCGGAGGTCTGTTTGCTCGGTATTCGCGGACGCATGCCGGTAGCACACAAAGACGTCAGCCAGCTCATTTTGTCGCAGCGTCGAGATCACTCCTGGAAACCTGATGAGCAGTACGATCGAATCGAGCGGCTGTATCCTAAAACCACCAAGCTTGAGCTGTTTGCACGCCGACATCGAAGTGGCTGGGATGCACTCGGCCTGGATATTGATGGACGCGATGTTCGAAAAGCATTGCTGAGAAACAGCACCGAAGAAGCAATTCCCCTACAGGTTGAAAGCCGTTAAGTTAGGGCCTACGGTCGAACGCCACCCGCTTGGTGCGGCAGTCGAGGCACTAGAGCCGTTCATAAAGGTGGGCGCTCGATCATGCATGATCTAGACCGTTAGCCGTTAGGTGCCTAGTCAAAGCTATCGAAGGCACAGCATTCGTTCCAAGCCCTGCCGTCGCTTCGACTTAAGGTAATTCCACGGCACCTTCGCTGATCAAAATCCAAGCGGGCGATAAGAATGACCTGGTTTCATCAATTCGTCACTTCCATGGGTTGTTGGCATTCCGGAAGGTCGACGGCGTCAGCACACCACTTACGGACCCGGCCCCTAGCGCCCTGTAACTACACGAACATGGCAACCGAACATGGAAAACCGTCGCCTTGCGAATATCCAAGAAGTCATCGGCGCGTCACAGAGCGCTTCACGAAGAGGCGCCCATGTCTGCACGTCCCGATAACATACAGACCACCACACCCTAGCTGGAAACAAATGGCCACTGAATATATCGAAAATCATACCTTTGATGAACTCCACGTCGGTGATACCGCCAGCCTGGCGCCGCGCCGGCTCACCATGGAGGACATTCGGTTGTTCGCCGCTCTTTCGGGGAGCGGCGCACCCTCTCAGGTTGCGAATGACTACGCCAGCAGCAGTGGCTTTCAAGCCGTGGTAGGTCACGGACTGTGGAGCGGTTCACTAATCGCCACTCTCATTGGCACTGAGCTGCCGGGACCTGGCACGCTGTACCAGCGTGCCACCTTCAATTTTCATCAGCCGGTGCAATTGGGCGATCTGTTGACGGTGAACGTGGCGGTGAAAGAGAAGCACCCCGAGCACCATCAATTGGTGCTGGAATGTCAGGGGACTAATCAAAACGGTGAAGCAGCAGTAACTGCCGAGGTGCTGGTCGTCGCACCCACAGACAAAATCCGTCGCCGGCGCGCCCTACTTCCTGAAGTCAGCTTAACCGATCGGGCGCGCTTCTATGAATTTCTGGAGCGCGTCAGTGACCTGCCCGCGATGCGTACAGCGGTCGTCCACCCCTGTGAGCGCACCGCATTGAGCGGTGCCGTAGAGGCAGCGAAGGCGAACCTCATCATCCCCGTTCTTATTGGCCCACAGGCCAAAATCCGCTCCATCGCGGAAGAGGCCGGCATCGATATTTCGGCCTACGAACTCGTCCATGTTGCGCATAGCCATGAAGCGGCAGAGCGCGCTGTCGAACTGGCTCGCTCAGGCAAAGTCGACACGCTGATGAAAGGCAGTCTGCATACCGACGAGCTGCTGCGCGCCGTTTTGTCAAAGGACAAAGGTTTGCGGACGGAACGGCGCTTGAGCCACGTGTTTGCCTTCGACGTGCCGACCTATGACCGGCCACTGCTCATCACCGATGCGGCAATCAACATTTACCCTACCCTCGAAGATAAGGTGGATATTCTGCAGAATGCCATCGATCTGTTTCATGCATTTGAAAGTCGGGACCCGAATGTGGCTGTCCTGTCGGCCGTGGAGACCGTAACCCCGAAGATCCCCTCTACCATCGAAGCAGCCGCGCTGTGCAAGATGGCGGACCGCGGTCAGATCAAGGGCGCCGTGGTCGACGGTCCCTTGGCCTTCGACAGTGCCATCTCCGAAACGGCAGCGCGTACCAAAGCAATCGCTTCTCCAGTGGCTGGCAAAGCCGACATTCTCCTCGTACCCGACCTCGAGGCGGGCAACATGCTGGCGAAACAGCTTGAGTATTTGGCCAACGCGGAAGGAGCGGGCGTCCTGCTCGGCGCACGTATGCCGATTATCCTCACCAGCCGAGCAGACGACGTCATGACACGCATGGCGTCCTGCGCGCTGGCCGTGCAGTTGGCCCACTATCAAAGGACATCGATCCCTTGAGCAAAATTCTGGTGCTCAATGCAGGCTGCTCATAGCGAGCCTAAGTCAGTCGTGGAATTGAGGATAGTCGGTCCATTCCATCGCCACCGGAGATCCACACCACACCGATGCACGCCCTCTCAACGCCTGCCAAGCGAGTCCCCAACGGGGACATGCTCTCTATCTAGTCCGATGCGTGCTCCTCGGGCGGGGGACGGCACGCGCCGAATAAATCGTAATAGTCGATCGCTTCGATGATGCCCTTCGCGCCCTCGTGCTTACAGAAATAGATGCCTTCGACATCCGCCAAGTGGGATAGCTCCTGCGCCTGCGGGTTGGCGACGACCGCCCCCAGAGTGTTGCCGCGTACCATGGTTTCGTCGCTGGCCGAGGCGCCGACGACCAGGATACGCTCCAAAGGGATATTCCATTGGTCTGCAAAATAGCGCAGAGCAAATCCTTTGGACGCGCGCGCCGGCGTCACATCCAAATATCTCCTTTCGGAAATGAACAGATTGACGTTCTCGTCTTCCTTACGTAGCAGCCTGTTGAGCTCCTCCACGGCCGGCGCTTCGCTGGGGTCGATATCGTAACGAAGCTTGAAGCGCAGCTGCTCACTTCTTCGGTGCAGGGAAAGGCCAGGTACCTCGCGGAGGATTCGGTGTACCGCCCGGGGATTCCACTGGTGATCGATGTGCCGCGCCCAAGCTATATCGGTCATAAGCTGCGGCGCATAGTGAATTTCTGTGCCCATGCCGGTAATAACCAGATCCGGCAAGGGTATTGCGTTTTTCCTGAGCAGCCTCAGAGCATGCCCCAATCCGTAAGCGGTGGCGACGCCAAAACCCACGTGTACTCGCTTGGGCCGCAGCAATTGAACAAACTTCTTCAGCCCGTCTGCATCCCCCAGCAGCGCATGATCGAGTTCCACCACAACCGATCGGTCCTGAAACAAAAGCGCATGCGCCGGTAACTCCCCCACGACTGGCCGCTCGGCGCCCCGAAGGATAGGTTTGACCTTTTCCAGGTAGTGGCTTGCGTGGGCGTCCCACGAGTAATGGCTCTGAACGCCCTTTAGCCCGTTCGCGGCAAGCGTTTGCCAATTATCTTCATCGGTAACAATTTCGAGAAGAGCACGGGCCATGTCTGCTTTGTCGAGGGGATCGATCAACAAGCCATTATCGCAATTCGCAATGATATCCCTTGGGCCACCGTCCTCTGTGGCAACAACGGGCAGCCCGCTGGCAGCGGCCTCGATAAGGGTCAGGCCGAAAGGCTCCGTCAGTGCTGGATTAACGAAAACGCCCTTGGTCCTCGCCGCCAATCGGTAAAGCATCGGGATCTGCTCCGCAGACAGCTGCTTAGGATACGCCACCCGCCCATAGAGGTCGTGGTAATCGATCAGGGTCAGAATTTCGCCGAGAATCTCTCGAGGACCGGCATCGAGTTCGCGTATATCATCCCGGTTGCCGGCGACAATAACGAGATTAGCCGCCGCCTGCAGGTCGGGTGCGTCGCCGTAGGCATCGAGCAGTGTGACGATGTTCTTACGCTCATCGAGGCGTGAGAGGGCGAGGATCATGGGCTTGTCTGGATCGCGAAGGAAGCGTGCCAGCATGTCGCGCAGTGCACCGGCGTCCTCTTCCCCCGCAGGCGGGTGGAAACGTTCCAGATCCGTTCCGGGCGGGACCACGGCCATTCGCTCGGGCTGATAGTGATCATAGAGCTCGTATTGCTCCTCGATCTCGTTGTGCGAACTAACGATCACCAGTGCGGTAGCCCCAAGGGTGGCTTCTTCCGCTTCTACCCGTCGCGACATATTATACCGGGACTCGATTTCGTCTCGCTTGAGCCCACTCGCGAGCAAGCGCCGCCGTTTCACTCGCCCCAGGGAATGGCCGGTATGCACCAGCGGTACACCCAGTTGATGTGCGATACGCAGCCCCACATAGCCGGCATCAGCGTAATGACTATGCACCAAGCCAGGGGCGCGACCCTGCGCACGGAAGTAATCCAGGGCATTGTCGGCAAATGTGTCAAGAAAGTCCCAAAGAAGCTCCTTGCGGATATAGCCATCCGGCCCCGCATTGAGGCGCACAATCTGCGCCTTGCTTCCTAAAGACTCCACCGGTTTTGCGTAATCTTCGTCCACGGCAGCATCGACAATACCCCGGGTAAAGAGGTCGATCTGCTCCACCTCAGAGCGCTCGGCCAAAGCGCGAGCGAGTTCCACCACATAGAGCGTTTGTCCCCCGGTATCCGCATCCCGCCCGAGTTCCATTTTCTCTCCACGGATCAGGCCGTGAACGCTGAAGAGCGCAATGTATAGCTTCTCGGATTCGATCTGCATGTATTTATAGACCCTTGTGCCGTTCAGACGTTTCCCATCAGGAAGCGCCTATGGGCTGTTCAAAAATGACCGCAGTTGCCATAGCAGGGTTGCACGTGAGTGGCGACATCGCGAAGTCGCGCGGCCTTGTTCTACCGGCGTCCCTGTGCTGAGCGAAACAGCCTCTCGGAAAATACCCGTGACGCGGCCGCGTTGGGGATAACCAGTGCGAGAATGATTCCAAAGGCTATTGCAAAAAAGTCGGCCGCGCAACTCTACGCTGCCACCAGACCAATAAAACCCTATGTCACCACTTTGTTGTGCACATCGTGTCAGGACAAGCCCGAGAAAAGCGCTGCCACTTCGCGCTGCCCCAGGTGAAAATAATCTTTCTGCGCCGTGCTGTCCTTCAAAGAAATACTCATACTCTGCAGATTTTCTGGCTTGAGTACATGTACCGGCTTACGGTAGTAAGTCTTTCCTTCAATTGCAACCGAGTCTCTCCCTGTTGCCTCAAGCAGTTTATTGAGGGTTTCGGCGTGCGAAAAAATTTTCTTGTTCGGAAGCGTCAGACCCATGTCGCTCACCAGCAAATGCATATTGATGCTGTTAAATGGCAGTGTCAGTATCTGAGCTTGGTAAAGCTTTTCCAAATCTGCATGATAGTCATTCTCGGTAAAGTCGATCGCGATAATCTCATCAACCTCCGGATCCTCAAAAAGGGTCCGCATCGGAGTATTATCCAAATAACCTCCCTCTATATAAAAGTCCTGCCCAATCGTTATTGCCTTGAAATAGGGAATCGTAGTTATTCCAGCAAGAAAAGCATCCATGAATAGGCTTAAAGTTGAGTCGTCGATTTCCGACAAGATCTCATTGATCCTAAAACTACGTTTTTCCCGCTTCGTCAAATTGGTGGCAAATATATCCCACTTCGCGGCCGCCAGGTGCTCTTTCAACGTCGCCCGCCGTTGGGGCTCGTCGAGCAGTAACGATCGGCGGCAATTGTCCTTATCCACCGTGAACAGATGCGTGCCTGCCGGCAACAGTGAGGGTCTTAGTCCTAGAAAATTGGCGAAAACTTGTGCGATATCGGTCACGTTCAGCCTGAGCGTCTTGGTGAGGGTTGGCGGATAATCCTCGTTGTCCCAATCCCAGACCATGTAATCGAGCACGATATTGTTGCCGGAGCTAGTGGAAGTAAGGTGGCTGATTGTCATATTATTTTTTTTGAGCCAGACCAGTGCGCCGGCCGTATAAAAGCTTCTGTAGCCTCCGCCGGAGGCGACAAATCCATATTTTTTCATTGTTTGTTGACACTCCTCAACTCATATGCCGTCTACAAGATTCGCGCGCAGAATGCCAGTATAATGCCTGGTGGAACGCAAAAGGAACTGGACATCTTTATCCCGCAAGCGGCCAGCGGGGCAGAACACGCGCGGCTTCTGCTTCGGTGCTATCTAACCTCAGGAAGCCACCATCATGCTCAAGTATTTTCATACAATTTTCATAGTCGGTCCAGGTATCGATCCTTGCTTGCTCACTGTGCCGCGCGCGGTGCGTTAAAAGCGGTTTAAAAAACTACGATTGCGCTTGTCATCGCCGCGTCACCCACTGCGTAGTCGTCTCCGCATATACTCCCGTTACACTGCGTTTGCCCGCCAGCGAGGGCCTCGCTTTGCCGGCGCGCTCGCAACAGTTTCTGAGCAGTGTCTTAGCGGCGTTAGGACAGACAAGTCTGCGCAGGGCAAGGATGGCTTTAGCTGATTTTTCTGGACATGCTCCGGGCTTGTCGTTATGGTATGGATTCGGGGGGCAGAAACTATCCGCCGCGGAAAGACTGAGGTGATCCCGTTGTCAGCCGATTTCTGGCAAAGTGCGCTTCTGTTTTGCTTCGCCGATTGGCGTAGTGTCGGACTGTCTCTCGAGAAGAGATAAAGCGGCTTGGCTGCTCCCGTAGCCGAGCCATTTTTTTTCAGGGCCGCGATACAGTCTGCAAGCTCGCCAGGGTGCAACCATGCAGTGCCTGCTGGCGGGAGGTCAAGTGAGCATAGCGCCAACATGTGGCGAAGCGACAGGCATGGAATTCTGTCCAGAATGGCGGGAATAAGCGAAACCGTGCGTGCCATTGCTATATGGCGCCACGGCCAAAATAAATACTGAATCCGGTGCTATTTTTCCACGGTTGCAGGACGGTTACATAAAAGTCGCGGATCAGGTTCCACGGTACTGATTGTGATCGGGCTAAGAGGGTATTTTAGAACTCCCGCGAGCGCAGGGTAGCGCAGGCGTACGGTGGCTGGCTCCGAAGGAGCGAGCCCAGGGGATGGGGCGGGTAAACCGGAGTGTGACATGAGCGTATCTGAGGATTCCGAGCCAGCGCGCAACGCCGCTAGGGCAAGCGCAGCAGGTTTTAAAACTTTCTCGTAATAACCGTCAGAGTGAAGGGATTGTGCTACTAAGAAACGAAATAGGATGCGTCATGGTGACCACATCGAAAGTGTTTGCGATTGGAGCGGCCGGCTGTGCGCTGAGCCTCGGTATCGTCGACGTCGCCACAGGGGCGGATAGGGGCGACTTTGCTGGGACGGCCGAGCAGACAGCGGGTGGCGCGGCTCAGACCGAGCAGCAAGGTTACAGAGCCACGACACCGGCGCCGGCGGGCCCTTCGACGAGCGCGCAGCCTGCTGGACAAGCCGAAACTCGCGCCTCCGATGCCAATCAGCCAGGGGCTGCCGGCAGCGGCTATCCGGGCAGTTATGGGCAAGCGCCGGGTTATTATAATCCGCAACCTCTTCCGCCACCGGCTGGATGGGGACCGCCAGGCTATGGCTTGCCGGCGGCGCCGTATGCGGGTTACGGCGGCCAACCTCCCTACGGAGTCGGTTCCCCACCGCCCGGCTATGGGGCGGTGAGCCCGATACCGGGAGCGGGTTACGGCGGCCAACCTCCCTACGGAGTCGGTTCCCCACCGCCCGGCTATGGGGCTGGGGGTGCGGTACCGGGAGGGGGCTACGGTGGTTGGGGTGGACCGCCTCCAGGAGGGGTGCCCGGCGGCTGGGGGCCTCCTTCAGGAGGTTACGGTCCGCCAGCGGGTGGTCCGGCTGACGGCGGTGGCGGTATGCCCTTCAGCAATATGATGCCCTGGGGCAAAGGCGGTCAAGGAGGCGGAGGCATGCCCTGGAGCAGCGGCGGTCAAGGAGGCGGAGGCATGCCCTGGAGCGGCGGCGATCAAGGAGGAGGCATGCCCTGGAGCAGCGGTGGTGAAGGTAAAGGGGGTATGCCTTGGAGCAACATGATGCCCTGGAGTAGCGGCGGGGGACGGTGAACGTATTCCCCACGAGGACTGCACGGTGGCTGCGCACAACCATAGATAGGAAGCTTCGAAGTGCCCCCGAACGTGAAGATCAACCGTTCGGGATCAAGCAAAGGTAAGGCCTCGGCCGGGGGCGTTCAATAGTCGCTCTGAGCGATACGGTTGCGCCCTCTGGCGACGCATCTTTCAGAAAACCATGTTATACTGAGTCGCTCGTCGACAAGTGCTCGAACAGAAATTGGTGTCTTTACTTATGGCCACTGCCTTTCGAGAACCTGATGACGCGAATAAGGCTCTGAGGAGACACTAGAATGCAGCAAAACAAGCTCTATGTGGGCAATCTCTCGTTTTCCACCACTCAAACCGAGCTCGAGCAAGCGTTCTCAGGCTATGGAGAACTCGAGGAGGTTCGGTTAATCACGGACCGTGATAGCGGTCGATCTCGTGGTTTTGCCTTCGTTACCTTCGCCAGCCAACACGCGGCGGAATCGGCATTGGAGATGGATGGCAAATCCCTGGACGGACGCAATCTAATCGTGAACATCGCAAAAGAGAAAACCGGTGGCCGAGGTAATGCCGGTGGCCGTAGCAAATTTAGAAGCTTTTAAGGAACTCGGATCAGAGGCTGCTTTAAAACACGTCGTGAACGCCAAGAGAGTAAAACGCGCGGCGGCAACAAAATCGCCGACGCGATTCGATGAGCTGCAAGCGGCCCCAAAAGGGGCGAGTAGCGAGGGTGTACACGAAGGCGCATGAGGATTTCCAGCCGTTGCGCCATGCCCCTCGAAGAAGCGCGTTGTTATTGAAATAGTCAGTCTCTCGAATCATTTGCAGGATTGAGACGTCGCTAGTGCCAGTTCGGTAGCGACATCTCCCGCGGCCGATTGGGGATTCAGCGGATCGTCCTTCCACCTGCGCCATGGAGTCTCAAAGGCTTAATGACCCATCCACAGTGAGGACCGAGCATGCGCCTGACCCGCCGCCAGACAGCAGCATCAAACGGAAATGACATCTTTTTTCCGCTGCTCGAATGCTGGAATCCAATGACTGAAGTAGCCACTATCGCCGCCGAGGTGAATAGCAAACGCGTCTTGTGCAGAATCTCGACCGAAGTTCTTCAGCACAGGTTTCCCGAATCGGGAAATGAACCCATGGTGGTCGTAGCACAAAATAGAGCGGTCATACAAGCCGCAGCCAGAAGGTTAATCGAAAGCGAAGCGTACGAAGAAGACGGTTCCATCGTGATCCGGCTGACGGATATCTAGCCCACACGCATCCACACCACCCCATCAGCAGCATGAGAAATCCTGCCATTTACATGCGGCTAATAAGTGGTATTCTATATACTCGTTATAGACAGGCACTGTCTAGGGCACAAGGCCTTGGTCAGTCACGCGGCTCTGATGTTTAGCGCAGATGCAGCTTACCCGCTACACCGATTACGGCTTGAGAACACTCATTTACCTCGGCCTGCATTCAGAAAGTCGGGTAACAGTGAGGACGATCGCGACGGCATTTAACGTATCTCGCGAACATCTGCTGAAGGTTGTGCAGCGGCTGTCGGCCCTTGGTTTCGTCCGCACCGTGCGCGGCAAGGGTGGTGGTTTGGTGCTCGCTTCAGCGCCTGCTGACATCAATGTGGGGATTGTCGTGCGCCGCCTGGAAGGGACGCTGGATGTTGTCAATTGCCAGCGCCCAGCCTGCCCTATCCTCCCGTCGTGTCGTTTGCAGGGCGCACTGAACGAGGCGCGAAACGCTTTTCTGGAAGTCCTGGATAGCTATACGCTGGCAACATTGCTCGACCAGCGAGAAGAATATCTTCGTGCTCTGCTACGGTTCCCTGCTGGAGTGCATGCACATACCGATCAGGAGGTTTAATGATGAGCTTAATTGTCAATGGCCAAGTGTTAGCCACCGATGAGGAGGGGTTCCTGCTCGATCCTTCGGAGTGGACTACGGATGTTGCCGCCGTCATCGCCCAACAAGAAGGACTGCCCCTCGACGAACAGCGTTGGGGAATCGTCTGCTACATCCGCGATTATTTCGAGCGCAATCAATCGGTGCCGGAGGCGCGTACCCTACTCAAGAACCTCAAGCAGACGCGCGGCGAAAGCTGCGCAACGCGCCGTTACCTCTATCAATTGTTCCCCTACGGTTATGGCCAGCAGGCCTGCAAAATCGCCGGGATGTGCAAACCTCGTAAACTGATGCTGGATGTCTAGACAGTGTAGCGTACGCGCCGAGTTCGCGCGTACGAGTCTGCGTTGGGCGGTTAAGCTTGGAGGCCAGAGATGAGCGCTACTCTCATCAAAAATCTTGAGTCGGCTAAGCGGTATAATATCGTCGATCTGGTCCAGTACAGCGAAGGTCAAGTTGTGAGCAGGACCCTGGCTCAAGGAAAAGCCCATACCATTACCCTGTTTGCTTTCGACGCGGGCGAGGGACTGAGCACGCACACGGCACCGGGGGATGCTTTGGTGCAGATCTTGGATGGCGAAGCCGCCATCACCATCGGTGATGTTGAACTCGTGCTCAAAGCAGGCGAGGTGACGGTCATGCCCGCCGACATCCCCCATGCGGTGGATGCCGAAAGGCGTTTCAAAATGATGCTGATTCTGGTGAAAAAGCCCAGGGAATAGCCCACCATGTCAGCCCGGCAAACGAAACCCGATAACTGCGTCTGCGGACATACTGAGTCCCTGGATACGCAAGGCGAGCGCGGGGGTGGCGGCAGGTTTTCCGACGCCCCTCACTGCGTCAGTAGGAAATGGGCGTGGGCGGCCGCGACCGGTCGATCTGGATTTTGTTGCCAAGCCTCGGCTCTGACATTCGCGATGCGGCGCCCCTGCCTGATGACCTTGCCCCGTGCATAAGTATCGCCTGCTAGGCAAGGGCGAAGAAAATCAACGGAGAGGTTAACGATTTTCGGAACCGCCTTGAGCTCGGTCTCTGAAAGTAGATGCAAAATGGCGGCGTGCTCGAGAAGAGCACCGACAACGCCGCCATGAATTGCTTGCAGGATAAAATTACCGATGTTGCTCGCTCGATAACGCAACACCGTGACGAGTCCGCTTTCGTCTTGGAAAGCCTCCAGCCCAACCACGCCAGCGTAGGGAATCAATTCATTGATCGCCGGAATATTACCGCTCGCCTTCAGGGACTCAATCGTCTTTAGCATGGCTGGCCACCCCCCTTCGCTTCTGACTTCGCCCGTGGGCTGAAACCGGATCCACCGAGCATATAGGTACTCGCGCAATGCGCGATCGGGTCACGGAACGTTTCTTGATACGCGAGCCCGCGAACGAAAGCCACATGGGCAGTCACTTTATAGCACTCGGCCGAAGCAAAGATATCGCGGCCGGCCGCCGCCAGTCGCAGGTAATCAATACGTAGGTCCAGGGTCGCGAGCGGCATGGAGGCCGGAACCGAAGCCATCACCACCACGGCACCTATCGTGTCCATCAGAGTTGTGACGACACCACCATGAAGAGCACCGGTCCGGGGATTGCCGATCAGTTTCTCGTCGTAGGGCACGTACATCAAGCCATGTCCGTGATGCAGCTCAACAACGGTTACTCCCAGTTCTCGACAGTGGGGAACGCGCTCGAAAGCCGCGATAATAGAGGGGATATTTGGCGGGTGGCAGGGCATGACAAGCCAGCGATGGCGTTTAGCTCGATATGTAGGAAGACGGTCAGTCATCGTAAAGCAAAACTGAACTCAAAGCACGAACAGACATTCGCTACATGATCCACCATTACCGTACCTGCGCAGGTGCGCGTACTTGTTGGGTGCATGCCTTTTCCATTGTGAGGGCCAACCATGACCGACATCACCGAGATCGCCGCCGACATCTATCGCATCTCGACATTCGTCCCAGAAGCGAATGTGCAGTTCAACCAGTTCTTAGTGCGAGACGAGCAACCGCTCTTGTTCCATACCGGTATGAAGGCTTTGTTCCCGCTCGTACGGCAGGCGGTGTCAACAGTCCTCCCACCAGAGACGCTGAAGTGGATCGGTTTCAGCCACTTTGAGGCCGATGAGTGTGGCGCGCTGCGGGAATGGCAGGAGTTGGCACCGCGGTCAACAGCGCTCTGCAGTATCGTCGCAAAGCTGGTCAGCGTTGACGATGTCGTGGCCGCACGGCCAGCGCAGGCGCTCGAAGACAACCAGCGGCTTGAAACCGGCCGGTATCGCTTTCGCTTCCTGCAGACACCGCAGGTTCCACATGCCTGGGACGCCGGTCTGCTGTATGAGGAAACGACCGGCACGCTGCTGTGCTCGGACCTATTCCATCACAATGGCAACGTTCAGCCGATGACAACCTCCGATGTCGTCGGTCCTTTCAAAGACATGTTGCGCGCCTATCAACGGGGTCCCTTTGCCTATTACCTGCCCTACACGCCGCAAACAAAGCCAACCCTGGAACGTCTTGCCGCCTTGAGGCCAACCGTACTGGCGACCATGCACGGCGCAACGTTTGTGGGAAACGGTGAGCAAGCGGTTCTCGATCTGGCACAGGCGATGGAAGATGTGCTCTCGAACGTTTGTCATGAACAGAAAAATTAGGGTAAGGACGGTGTTCAGCAGGTATTCAGCGCCCCAGACGCGGTTATGGAGACCGACAGCATTTTTCGGCTTCATTCTGTTCTGCCTGTTCGCACTGCACGCTTTCAGCTGCGTGACGGCGCCACCCTCCGGCGATCCACAGCGCATACTGCGGCTGGTATTGAAGGGGCCCGACCGAGCCAATGAGCGGATTCTCGTCGATCTGCATAATTCACACTTGGCGGCAGACATCTGGAGCCCATCGGGTATTGGCCGCGCTACTTTGAAACGTGACTTAGGCAGCTGGCCGGAACACCTCACTATTTTTTTGCATCTCGTGACGCTGGAAGGGTTTAGCGCGAAAAGCGATACGGAAGAATTTACCTACGCCTTATCCCACGAAGAAAACGTCCAACGTCAAGCGCGCTCGCGCGCCGGTGAAGATCTGGCGCCCATTGAAATAGCGCTACCGAGGCGTTTGCTCGCGCCGAGTGCTAAGGAAATTACCATGGCGTGGATCGATGCTTATCGTGGCTGACAAGCCGCCTTACGACAATACCGTCACCCACTCTGCTCTGCCGGCGCGCCCCAGTCTCATCGTTGTCAAATCTCCTCCAGTGGGCAGCGAGCTAAGGATGCCGCCATCCCCAGCCGCGATTGGCCGAGCCCACGCCCCTCAGCTTTCAGCCGGCCAAATCGATGGTATCCTTGGTAGGGCAAGGCGAGCAGCAACGGTCAAATGCAGTAGGACTCAAGATGGCAGCCCCCATCTGCGGGGAGACCCGTTCAAAGGTAGCGGAAACGGAGCTCTTGGTTCGGCTCCTGGAAGGTACCGCCGATAAGACCGGCGAGGCCTTTTTTCGCGCCCTGGTGCACAACCTCGCCGAAGCGCTCGGGACCCATGGTGCTTGGGTAACCGACTACCTGCCACGGGAACGACGACTGCGGGCACGGGCCTTCTGGCTCGGCGGCCAATGGGTTGAGAACTATGAGTACGACATTGCCGGCACACCCTGCGAGCCGGTGGTCGAGCAGTGCCGGCTGCTGCACGTTCCAACTCGGGTCGTGGAGCTGTTTCCCAATGACCCCGACCTACCCGGCATGAATGCCGTCAGCTACACGGGCATGCCTTTTGTTGATTCCCACGGCGCGGTCATCGGGCATCTGGCGGCGTTGGATGTCAAACCGCTCCCAGAGACGCCGCGCTATCTGAGCGTATTTCGCATCTTTGGGACGCGTGCCGCGGCCGAGCTGAACCGGCTGCGTACCGAGGAGGCGCTGCGGGATCGCGAGGAGCGGTTGTCGCGGCTAATCGATGGCGCTATGGATGGCATTATCGAGTTCGATGCCGATCTGCGCATTCGCCTGATCAATGCCGCCGCGGCGAAAAGCTTTCTCGTTGAATGGACGGCAGAGAAGCGCCTATCGGATCTGCTTGAACAAGCAAGCCTCGAGGTGCTGTCCAGCGCCATGCAAGGGCTCAAAGAGGCAGGCAACGCATCGGAGCGGTGTGTTTGGTTGCCGGACACGCTTCGCGGCCGCCGACGTGACGGGCGAAGCTTTGAGATCGAAGCCTCGCTTTCGCAAATCGGCGCGCCCAGTAAACCCGCCTTCACTCTGATTTTCCGGGACATACAGGCACTGCGGGAAGCAAAGCAGCGCATTCGTAAATTGGAGGCCGAAACCCTCTATCTGCGCGAGGAGCTGGGCGCGGTGCGCGGGGGTGAAAAAATTATTGGGCGCAGCCCCGCCCTGCTTGCGGCGCTCGAAGCCATCCGCCAAGTCGCCGAAACCAACGCAACGGTCATGCTTTTGGGCGAGAGCGGTACCGGAAAGGAGCTCTTCGCGCGCACCTTGCAGGCCGCAAGCAAACGCCGCGACCGACCGTTCATTACCGTCAACTGTGCGGCAATTCCAGCGGAGCTGGTGGAAAGCGAATTCTTCGGTCATGAAAAGGGCGCCTTTACCGGCGCCACTGCTCGGCGTGTGGGACGCTTTGCGCTGGCCGACGGTGGTACCATTTTCCTTGACGAGATCGGGGAGCTGCCGCTGCCCCTCCAGGCCAAGCTGCTGAGGGTTTTGCAGGAAGGGGAATTCCAGCCGGTGGGCGGGACCCGAACGCAACGGGTCGACGTTCGCGTGATTGCCGCCACCAACCGCGATCTGGAAGAAGCGGTACGCGAAGGCAATTTTCGTGAGGACCTGTATTATCGCCTCAATGTTTTCCCGATAAAGATCCCAGCGCTCCGGGAACGAGGCGACGATGTCTTGCTCCTGGCCGAAATCTTTCGCCGCCGCTACGCGCGCCACTTGGGACGTGAGGTTCATCCCCTTAGTGAAATTGACCAACGCTGCCTGACCAGCTATGCCTGGCCCGGCAATGTCCGCGAGCTACAAAATATCCTGGAGCGCGCAGTCATTACCGCCCGCAACGGCGAGCTCAACCTCGCCCAGGTGCTGACGCCACTCCCCTCCCCCAAAATATGCCGCAATACTGAGCAAGCGCCAGCGAACATCCTCACCGAAGCGCAGCTGCGGCACATCGAACGCAGCAATCTGGTGCGCGCGTTGGAAGCCTGCCAATGGAAGGTGGCAGGCGATAAGGGTGCGGCGCGCCTGCTGGGGCTCAGCCCGTCAACACTGAGCTCGAGAATGAAGGCACTCGGCGTCAGCCGGCCCAGCCACTGAAGCCAAGGACGCGAATTCTCGCGTCGGCTTGCTCACGAGATCTCATAAGTCGCGAAAATTCGCGATTCCCTCATGCCCTAAGAAAGACTATATCTTTCTAATTTTTCAGCGTTTTTTCTGCTCAGGCCAGGTTGGTCCGGGGATTGCGCTAGAAGAACTGATCGCCACATCCGGCGGTTTTCACGAGACTGAACTGAACAACAACAGGAGACCGACATGACTCAACAAGCGACAGCCGCCACCGCCCCAACGATCACCAATGGTGTCGATGTGACCGCATTATTTGACACCATCAAAGCGATCAAGAACAACAATGAGATTGCAAAGTTTCAGTTCCGGGCGAAGAACCAGTGGATCGATGCTGGCCATAACCGATCAGAGATCAAAGAGTTCTACGGCGCCTGCGAGGAGGACCAGACCCGTAGCGAGCCGTTCGTTCTCGACAGCGGCGAACCACCGATATTGCTGGGAAACGACAGCGGCGCCAATCCAGTCGAATATGTCCTGCATGCCCTCGCCGGGTGCATGACCACAACCATGGTGTATCACGCCGCCTCTCGCGGTATTCGCATCGAAGGAGTGCGCTCAGAGCTGGAGGGGGACATCGATATTCGCGGGTTCCTCGGCTTGTCAAAAGATGTGCGCAAGGGATATCAGGCCGTGCGCGTAAAAATGTACGTGAAAAGCGAGGCGTCCCCGGAACAACTCGCGGAGCTGGCGAAATACTCACCGGTCTACGACATTGTCTCGAACTCCCTCCCGGTGCAAGTCACGATTGAGAAATCCTGACCCAGTTTTCCGGTTCGGGCGGAGCGGCCAGCCGCGGCCAAGGCGCCGTCCGATCCGGTGATGGGATTCGCGGGGCGTGCAGCGTGTCGTGCTTGAACTATCCGTCCTGCGGCATTGCCCCCGCGGCGTGCTCGATGATTAGCTCTCGGTAGCTTTGACTGAGCTTTTCGAACTCCTTGGCGATAAATTTCATTATGTAATAGCCAATGACGGGGAGCCAAACAAAAATGCTTACTTCGTGTACGAGCCGCGTCCCGCGATCTTGTGGCTGAAGCGTATAGGTGCCGCTGAGTTCCATCAATGGTCCCGCTTCCCCCGCATAGTTCCACCGCACTGTTCGCGCGTCGGCATCATAACGAAACTCGGTCACGGTCCGCGCCGTACCGCCGCGGTTAAGCTCGCCGGTCATTGTGCGTTTATATTCTGTCGTATGCAGCTCGAAGTGTTTGTGCCGCTCCCCCTCGTCAACCCTCTGAAATTCGCTGGCGATAACACCTTCTCTGAGCTTGTCGCGCTCAATATTGAATTGCGGATCACAAAGCACCGCCGCGATTCGCTCCCAGGAAAAGGGCAGCAGGAATGATTGGGAAACCTTCATCTCCATTTTTCTCCAACGCAACTGCAGCGGCGGTTATATAAGGAGCAGATGACCATGGCCGAGCAGATAATAGGGCTCTATAGCAATGGGATCGGCAGTGGTTATCGAATAGGCCTTGGACGAGCGCGAGACACGCCGCATCGCGATCGAAGCAGCTTCGCAAGTGCATAGCCTTCTGCAAAATTTCCCGCACCGGAAACCGCTGGCTTTTATCCCCTCGGCGCTTTCTGATGATTTTGGCAACGTCGAGGGGCTTTTAGAAGTGTTCAAGAAATGCCGAGCACATTAAGGGCGCTTATTCCTCGTCTTCGTCCTCATCTTCGTCGTCGCCTTCGTCTTCGTCCCCGTCATCCTCATCCGGCCAATCCTCATCATCAAGTCCGAGGCGCTCGAGCAGGTCGATCACGCTCTTGTCGTCGCCATCCTCGTCATGCTGTAGCAGGACATTCGCCAAGATCGAGTATACAGGCATGGCTGGAAAGAAGGTCAGTATGCGCATCTTATCGTCCTTATTTCTCCGAATCCCCTACGTTGACATAGAGACGTTAACCACGCATGACAGCATTGTGAACATACGTCTAAGGAAATGCGAATTGTTTCCAGCCACGGCTTTCATGACAGAGCAACACCCAGGCCACGAGCCGCACCACGGCATGCCGGATCATTGACACCCGGAGTTTTCCGAGGCTAGTCTCTAAATGCATCCTCTCATTAGGGCGCAGCCAGGAACGAGGCCACAGCCATGGTGCAGCTCTCGCTGCCCTGCGACAGGATACAGGCAAGCAAAAAAATGCGGCGGCATTCAGGAAGCAAAGGATGTTGAGAAAGGGAACGCTGACGGTACTGGCAATCCTGGTCACCAATGGCTGTGCCGGTTGGCATATGTTTCCGAAAAACGCCGCCTCCAGTACCCCTCAGCAGGCGGGAGTCCCAGAGCAGCCAGAAGTGGCTGAGTTCAAGGAAGCGAGGGCATCCCATTTTCGCGATCGGGCAAACACAGAGTACCATCGGGCCATACTTGCTAAGGTGCAAGAGAATTGGATCCCACCGGCAGAAACCCCATCCAACATTACCTGTAACCTTCGTGTTCAGCAGTTTCCCGATGGAGAGGTAATCAGCGCTGCTGTGGTAGACAGTTGCGGCAGTCCCGCGATAGATGGGTCGATTATCGACGCCGTCTACCAGGCTTCACCGTTGCCGAAGCCAGGTGATGTGTCGATTTTCCAGCAAGAGCTTATTTTCAGATTTTCCTACCCCTAGGGGGAAATATCCTCTCAAATCGCAGCACTCCCATCCCAGCACCGACACAGGCCTCTCGCGCAACGGTTGGGTGCGTCAGCTGCAGTCAGAAGGTAAACTAAATGGGAAGGAGGCAACGGGGGCAGTTCTGGGTAGAGCGTCGGTGCCGGTGTTTCAAATGTCGCTAGCGGCCCGGTGCAGAATATCCGCTAAGAGCGAGCGCCGACTGGGGCTCAGCGCGAGTTTAATCCGCTGGCGCGGGTGGAAAAGCAATGAAGCGCGCAATGGCGAATCGTCACCCCTCACGAGATATGAAACCAAAGCCAATAACCAGGCCTTTTCAGGTCCAGCGGAGCACTCAAGGCCACCCATCGGGGTCATGCGTTGTGTTTGTCCCTCTGCTGATCGGTTTTTTTGGGTTCGCAGCCGTACCGGCCCTTGGCTTGGCGCAGCCACTACCCACCCAACGCGAGCAGTGTCTCCTTGATGCGATCAAGCAGGCCGGCGAGGAGACCACCATCGGTGCGCTCAGAAAATCCTGCGACCGCCAACCTGAGTCCCCCGGCGAGGTAACCGAGGCGCCGGAGGAAGGCGAGCCGACAGTACCCACGGAACGCCAGCAAGCCGAAAAAACCGCCCAGATCAGCCCTTTCTTGATTGCCGCACACCGCCCAAACTACGGGCTATTGGCGACGTACAACTTTGACCCGAATGATCAACCGTTCCAAGACACGTTGCTCGACGAAGGCGACGCACTTTCCAATGTGGAAGCCATGTTCCAGCTGAGTTTCAAAATCCCCATCGTGACGAGCATCTTCTGGGGCCATGGTGATCTTTTCTTTGCTTACACCCAACGCTCATTCTGGCAAGTGTATAACCCCGATCTCTCATCCCCTTTCCGGGAAAATAACTTTGAGCCTGAAGCGTTCCTTTCATTTGACGCCAACTGGGGACTCTGGGGATGGAAAAACAGCCTGGTCTCGCTGGGCGTCGACCATCAATCGAACGGACGAAACGATCCACTTTCTCGAAGTTGGAATCGGGCGTTCGCTCAAATCGTGGTCGAGAATCCGAAATACAATGTGTATTTCAGCCTCAAACCCTGGCTGATCTTTGGTGATCTCTCGGACAATCCCGACATCGAGAAATTTATGGGCCACGGGGAACTGCAGGGGGTTTACCAACGCAACAACCACACCTTTGGCCTGCAGGTGCGCAACAACCTACGGTCGGAATCGAATCGCGGCGGCTACCAGCTCGACTGGAGCTTCCCTTTATACAAGCGTTGGCGTGGCTACATCCAATATTTTAACGGTTACGGCTATAGCCTTATTGACTATAACCGTAATCAAAATGTCATTGGCATTGGCGTGCAGGTCTCGGATTATTTTTGAACCGATGGCCGAGCCGTACCCTTACCACTTCTGCGGTGACCCAGTTCCACCATCGGCCGGGCGCGTTAGCGACCCAGTAGGCCCTTCAGCCCCTCCTGGAGGGGCGCACCCAAATCCTTCGGCACCACTTTTTCCAGTTCCTTGTCAATGCGTTTCTCCGCCTCTTCCTGCAACTGTTCCTTGGCGATTTTCTTCAGATTGAGTCCGTATTTGAGGTCGGCGTAGGGACCCTTGATCGTGATCGGCACGAACACCCTCTTTTTGTCCTCGCCACCTCTAGCCAGAGCAAGGCTCAGCGTATAGTCCAAGGTGCTCGTGGCAAGATTGCTCGTTCCTTCCCCCTTGGCCAGGATGAGTGAAGTGATGAGCTGCAGGTCTCGATTGCTCACGACACCCTTGTTGACATTGGCCGAGCCGGTAAGGGACTCAAACAGGATCGCATCCCCAGCGGGTTTTGGCGAACGCCCCTCCAGGAAGGCCACCGCCGCCTCCACCTTGGCCGCCAATTCCTTGTCGTATAGGGCACCCTCGGTTATCGTCAGATTGAGTTTGCCATCGAGAAGCCCTGCAGATCAGCAACGCCCGTGCCGCGGGTTTGCAGATTGAGCGAGACGTTTCCCGTGCCATCCAGGTAGCCCTTGCCCTGCTGCAGAGCCGCCGTCAGCGGACCCATCTGCACAGCTTTCAGTTCGGCCGTCATGCTAACTGCCGGCACTGGGCCGCGAACGTCCATGGTGAGCCCACTGTCGATGCCGCCTCCGTAGAGCACCGTGCGCAACGGCTTGACCGTGACCACGCCCGCTTTAGCCCTCAGTTCGGCGATCACGTTGGACAGCTGCAGGTTGGCGACCTGGAGCTGGCCGGCCTTAACATCGCCCGCAAGGTCGAGCTCACGCAAGGCCTCCACGGGAACGCCCAAGTCATCCTCCGGGGGGTCCTGCTTCGCCCCCCCCGTTGGGGCTCCCGGGCCATTCTGGGGAGCTTCCTCCGCCGGGGGTGGAAGGTAACTATCGAGATTCATCTGGTCCAGTGCCAGCGAAAATCGAATCCGTGGCTTCTCGAGCGACTGAATGTTCGCCTTACCCGTCAATGTAGAATCATCCACCGTCGCCTTCAGGCTGGAGATCTCCACAGCCTCGCCACTTGCGCGGAACTGCAACGCCAAGGACGCCCGTTCTAGAGCCTTGGGGTCCTCCGGGATGGTCCCTTGCATACCGAGCTGTTCCAGCAGCTGTCGTGGCGAGAACGGCGCCGCCTCCAGCGATCCGTTCATCTGCGGCGCATCGAGGAGCTGACTCACCTCGAACTGACCCATCAGAGCCAGTTCCATCGCCTGTACCTTTAGAGTCGACACGCTTAACGTTTGCGCCTGTAAATCGGCCACCGCGGTAGTATGGAGCTCGCCTCCAAGACGGCCACCGGGCAGTGACTCGCCCTGCGCGTCGACCACCAGCGTCATTCCCTCAAAGCGATAGCGCTGTTGGCGGGGTTCCACAGTGACCTCACCGGCCAGCTGGGCGGTGGCGTGCAGCGCCGGGTTCTGGTTGTCCACCGCAACGTCCATATTCAGCTCGAAGGGTTCGCCCGGTTTCAGTGCACCGGTCTCCAAGTTGAATGGCGACACCACGAGTGCGTTGCCAGTTTGGGCATCTTGCCAATGCAGCGCCGCATTCTGAATGTTGATGCCGCCGACCGCGACCGCCAAGCCCGCAGCACTCTCGTCGCTCGCCGGCTTCTCCGGTTGTCCCGCCTCCTCGGCCGCCTCTTGGCTTACCAGATCGTGCCAATTGGTCACTCCCTCTTCAGAACGGCTGAGGTTCAAACGTAGCCCTTGGAGGGTGACTGTGTCCGCCTCAACCTCTCTGCTCAACAGCGGCAATAGCGCCACCCTGACCTGCACTTCATCCACACGAGCGAACGGATCCTCGCCAAAGCCGGGGGTATTGCTAAGCCGAGCCTGCCCGAGCTCCAAGCCGAGCCAAGGAAAGAAGGACAGCTCAATATCGCCGTCGATGGTCAGAGTACGGCCTGTGGCCTCGTGGACCTTCTTTGCGATAAGGTCTTTGTAATCATTGGGGTCGATAGTGGCAAGAAATATCGCCCCGGCGCCGAATACCAGCGCCACAAGCGCAACCAAACCGATCAGCAGACGAACTATCCATTTCATATCCACTCCCCTTGAGCCGGTGGGCCGATGTTCGTGACCGGATTATACAACTCAGCCACGTGTTCGCCACAGCCGGCCTAAATCGCTGACGTAAACGCGACCGCATGTAACCCAGCGGGTGATACGGTAACAAAGACGAAAAAAAACGGGCCGGAGCCATTTTGCACAAGCGCACCAAAGAACCGCAGGAGCGCCCCCGCGCCTAGCGCACATTACGGCCAGACCGGGCCGCCGAACCCGCCCGGCTACAAGGGTAGGCACTTCCCCGGATAGACCTATCGGAAATCCACGATTTCCTTTTCTATGGCCCCAAGTTATACCTAGACATGGGCGATTACCGCTGTCCGTGAAGACCTAGAGATGGGCGAATCAACAGCTAATTACCGAAGGGTTTGATTTCGATCATGCAGAGCCAAGGTGATCCAGCAGCCATGGTAGGTATACCTTAGGCCTGAGAGGTTGTGAAGAAACCCTAGCGAGCGGCCCGAGGCGAGGCGGACAGCGCGAAGCCGCGAGAGACATCAGCGATAGGCAAGGAGTGAGCACCGCCCAATGCGGCTATCGGGAGGCGCAGCAAGTTTTTTTACAGCCTCTCAGGAGAAGATTGCGATCATGAACACGACCAAGGCTCGGGGCTTATTCGATGCCTACGCTCAGATACAAGCGAAGCTCATTATTATGCAGCGGGAAGCCGAGCTCAAAAACACCGCGCTCCAGGAAGCGAGGCGCAAGTTAAATGAAGCCCTCGGCCGCTTAGAAATCGCCGTAAGTGGATTACCCGGTTTAACAAAGCAAGGCAAGCCCAGCAGCACCGATGGGGTCAGACTCGATCAAGGCAAGCTCCATGACGTTTGACGCCAACCCTCTCTCTTAGCGGACCCCACCTGGGGCGGACGGCCTGGCTGCCGGTGCTTTGCTACCGGCTCGTGGACGAGAGGAGTGGGTATTGGCTGCGCTTTGTTAGGTTTCGCAAGCTACGGGAACAATCATCAACAGTGCTGGCACTGAGAAACACACGGGAAATTCACAAACAGCCCCCCAACTGCAGTTCATCAGCGCCAATAAAAACCCACCGACGATTACGCCTTAATGCAAGCTGACGGTGTCGCCGATCTTGATGTCTGTGGCCCGCGCCCGGCCCGCATTTATCTCCAGTGCATACTGCGCCGGCTGCTGCACGGTAAACACCATCGGAAACGTCCCGGGAGAAACATTTTCAATCATGTGAATGACCCTGTGGTCGGAATCGATCCAGACAATATCAATGGGAAACTGCATATCTTTCATCCAAAAAGACAGTGACCGTGCGCTAGGAAATACGAAATACAGACCTTGGTTCGGACCCATGGCCCGCACACCGGATAACCCCCGGTTGCGCTCCTCAGCGGAGTCCGCGACTGCAACGCTAAAGGTGGTGTCACCGACCTGAAGCGATTGCGTAAACGACCACGGCTGCGCGCCCTCGCTTTCGCTATGAGCCGGCTCGGCGGCGCTCAAGGCGCCCACGGCTATCATCGCAAGCGCTGCCATCATGCTTCTCAGATACAACATCGACTGACGAATGCTCCCGTAAAAGAAGGGCTACTCCACTGGACTGACTTACGGCCACCCGTTACGCTCACGGTCCTGAGTCCCCCGCCACGCGGCGGGCAACCCAAACGACCTGTCCTGTACGACTCTACCTGCCAGAGCAGTTTTAAATCAATACATCAGGCGTGAGACGCGGTTGATTGAAAAAAGGAGCCGTGCCTGGCGCTACGTCGGTCATCGTCGTTTGAAAGCAAGTGCGACCGACAGCGCCACGGGTTCCAGAACACCCGGATCGGTTCATCCCGCTGCGATGCCACCAAGACGGGGCGGCGCTTTGCCGAAAAGAATGAGTCAACAGCCGTTTGCTTCGCCCATTGTCATCCCAACAATATAGCTCAAGCACAGACAATGAAATGCCCGCGGGTTGCTTTTTGCCGCGGCGCCGGAATCAGTTCAGGCGCGCCCTGGGTGTCGGAAGGCCGCGGCGTTGCAGACAACGTTCAGCCTCGATGACGCTTTCGTACGGATGGGAGCTAATAGCCGCGACATAACGGCATTCCCTGGCTGCTTCTCGATAAGCGGCGATGACTTCCTCGTTCGGGAAAAAGTGCCAAGAGGCACAGCTCGTGGTAGTGATCATCACCAATACGGCCAGCGCCCTCATTTATCCCTCCTGGACGATCAATTGATGGGAGCTCCTTACTTTGACGGCCGTCAAACAAACCATCAAAAAGAGATGTCCGTGAGAGCAGGCAATTGGCGGGCCAAAGACGGCGGACCGCGCATGGGGATACGCGCCCTCGCTCATGGGCAAAATACTCGAACCCATCGGGAATTTGCTGCGCCTAAGTCAAGGGGATAAGAAGAACGCAGACAACCCAGTCTGATATGACCGGAAGAGAAAAGACCCGGCCAGGCAACTGAGGCGTAACACGGCGGCTTGATTTCTGGCTGGAACGGAGATGAGCGCAGCGCGAACTTTGCGCCTATCGTGTGGCCGTTGGCTCGATTGGCGTTCCAGTCATGCTAACCCACGTGTGTTCCTGCGGGTTGAATTGGCAGCCCGTTATCCCCGCCGCGGGGCATCTTCCACCCAGATATCGATGCGGATCTCAGGATAGATACGGCTGCCGGGAGGGCTATGGGCTCGAAGCGCCGCATACAGCGAAACGCTGTGTCCGTACTGCAATGCGACTTCAGCTCGATATCCTGACAGTCCAGTCTTTTTTGGGTATTTTTGATGCGGACATCATCGTCGGCCGACGGAAGGGTAGGCGTT
>JAGTVB010000166.1 GCA_018224385.1 Gammaproteobacteria bacterium | reverse complement strand
GCTTCGATGCGCTCTCGGAGTTGCCCCAAGCGTTCCTCGGCCTCGGCGTCGGTTGTGCCTTCGTTGGTTCGGATCAAGATGTGGCGGGCGTGGCTCTGCTGAACGATGTGGCGCGCCTCGCCGCGCTTGTCGAGCAACTGGATGAGGTGAAATCCACTGGAGCTTTGCATCGGGCCGCGGATCTCGCCAATCGCCATCTGCGGTACGACACCGGCGAATACCGTGGGTAGCTCCGGTTCGCGCCGCCATCCAAGGTCGCCACCCTGGAGCGCTTGCTGACCGGCCGAATGGGCGACGGCGGCGCTGGCAAAGCTCGCTCCTTGCTGAATGGAATCCAGTATCTCGTCGGCCTGCTGCCTGGCCGCGGCGAGCGCTTCGGCAGAGGCCGCTTCAGGCACGGCGATCAGAATATGCGCGAGATGGTATGCATTTTCTGCGCTGCCTTGTTTGGCCCGGGTGGCCAACTGATTGTCAATCTCGCGGTCGCTCACACGAATCTGCATCTCAACTTGGCGCTGCTGCACCTGCGCAATGAGCATCTGCTGGCGGATTTCCTCGCGGAAGGTTGCGAAATCATAGCCGTCTTGTTCTAGCACGTCGCGGAACTGCGCTAGGCGTAGCCCATTGCGCTCGGCCATCTCCCGCAAAGCCTGGTTCAGGTTTTCGTCATCCACCCGCACGCCCAGGCGATCGGCGAGTTGCAGCTGCAGTCGATCGACGATCAGGCGTTCGAGCACTTGGCGCTCGAGCACTGCCGCTGCGGGCGCCGATGTGCCGGCTTCGCGCAACCGTGCGCGAATGGTTCGCAAGCGGTTTTGCAACTCGCTCTCGACGATGACATCGTCGTTGACTACCGCAACGATCCCGTCGAGATGCTCCATCGTGGGGTTCACGATGGAGGGCGCGGCGTTTCCGGTGGTGCTCAGGACGAGCGCCAGCAAGGCAAAAAGTAAAGTGAAAAAGTACAAGGACGATTGTCTCCCACGTTTAGCGCTGCGCGTTCTAAAAGCCATTGACCATCGCGCCCATCGCAGAGTTCTGTTCTTACCCTATCCTGCTGCCCATTTAAAGGGGTTTCTGTGCTGGGCAACGGCATTGAGCGCGGCTCGGACGCTTCAGGCGCCACCTCGCACACGGCACTGGCTTGCCACCGTGCTGCGCCCCCTGCGCTCGCGATAGCGTTGAGCCAACATTCTAAATCATGATCGGCCATAACACGATCTAAGCCAGGTACAGCACTCAGAAGCCCGGTTGATAACCAGGAATGCTCTGTCTAATAAAGGCGGACGCCTCCGCTCCAAGCCCCCCGAGACCTTTGAGCTCCAACTGCAAAAAGAAACCGGTATTGAACTCACCGGTGCCATCGGTGAGAAAGCGACGTGCGATGGCGCGAACGGCAAAGCAGCAGCTTTCGTACTCGAAACCGGTGAACGCATCCACTGTGGTGTCGTCATCGAAGGCGTAAGTCCAGCGTCCAACAATTCCCCACCGGCGTGCGACTGGGTATCTGAAGGAAAAGTCGCTTTGATTGACCACCTTGTCACGAAAGCGATAGGAAAGGTTGACGATGCGGCTGGGGTCCGGTTGGTAGCGAATGCTGGCCGCCATACTTTCGGTCCTCCCTTCGTTGGTATTCCACTGAAATGCCCCGGAGAACAGCCATCGACGCCATAGTCTCGTAGTCAAATCGGCGACAATGTCGGAGGACGAGCCGATCTGGGGCGTTTCGTCGGGCAGCGCCACCTCCCGGTCGCGAAAATACGCGATCTGCCCGAAACTCGCTCTCAGAAATTCCTCGCCGGTGGCGCTGGAGAGCAGGCGAGAGGTGAGTGCCAGCGTCAGTTGATTGGCGTCGCCGACGCGATCGGGGCCGCTGAAACGGTTGTCCCGAAACAGCTGATGGAACCCGAACGTGAAGCGTCCGGTGTCGAACACCGGAATATCCGTTTGATCCTCGAACGGAACCAACAAGTAGTAGGCCCGCGGCTCCAATGTCTGGATTAACGAATCAGTCCCGAAGCGCCATCTCCGTTCCAGAAAAGCACCCGCATCGACGCTCAAGGTGGGTAACAGTCGAGAGGGATCACTATTTTGGCCGGGTGGGGTGTCGGCAAGATAATAGCCGGTATAACGAACGTTGGCGCGGGGGACGAGAAACAAGGCGGCGGTGCGCAGCGGATAGCTCAGGGACGGCTGAACGTCGATACGACCACCGGTGACACCCTCCTCGCGTGCAAAGTTCACAAACTCCACCTGGTAGCCCGGATTTAACCGTAGGTTTCGTTCCGGTCGCGTGTTGGAGATCAGCAGCTGGGGAAGCCGTGAGTAGGGCCGTTCTTGGGGCGTGAGATTGTCATCGACGGTCTGAAAGCTCTGGACCCTGCCAAGGGCGGCCCATCCGGTCCCGTTATAGTGGACATCGCCGCGGCGGTCGAGAAATTGGATGCTGCTGAACTCAAGGTCGGTGCCGAGATCCGTTAGGTAATCGGTGTCGGACACTTGACTGACGTCGAGCTCTGTTCCCCAGCGCTGCGTTAAATTCCAGCGCGTCTGCACGCTCAGCGCACCGCGGGGTGTGGTACGCTGTATATCGTAGGGCAGGTATTCGAGCCCAAGCTTGCCGCTGGCGCTGGGTGTCAGGAATCGATATTCGCCGGTCATCAGGGCGCCGCGTTTAGTCATGCCTCGCACGGCAAAGGTCGCGTCCTGATTGGGCGCAATGTTCCAGTAGTAAGGGACCATCAGCTCCATACCGGTGTTCCCCGAAGTGCCAAGCCGCGGCGGCAAGAAACCGGACTTGCGTTTGTTCGTCAGGGGAAAGGTGAGGAAAGGGCTGTAGAATATCGGGACGCCTTTGAGACGGACCGTGACATTCCAGGCGGTGCCCGCCTCCGTGCGCCTATTGAGCGTGATGTCCTTTCCCTTGAGCAGCCAGTCACGGTTGCCGGCGTCGCAGGTGGTGTACGTTCCCTGTTCGGCCCACAATAGGTCATCGCGACTGTTAACAAGGATGTTACGGGCTTGACCGCGCCCATGCGCCTCACCGAGTCTGAAGTGAGCTTGCTCGATGAGTCCGAGCTTGTTCAGCAGCTCGAAGCGCCCGCGTGCTCCGGCGGCATAAAGCCCCTGATCCCAGAACCGCACATTGCCCTCAACATCCGTTAAACCCGTTTTTTCGTTATATTGGACGCTTTCCGCCTCCAGGTGTTGTTGATCCCTTAAAATCTGCACATTCCCGGTGAGCACGGAAAGCCCTTCATCGACCAGGTCCACGTCGTCGGCGGTTATCTGTATTTCGTCCGGAGAAGCCGGCATGGCGTCGACTGCGGGCCGCTTCGGCAGCCAGGGCTCTGGTGCGCACAGTGACCAGGTTCCCTCGATGGCGTCCGGGAAAGCCAATGCCAACGAGGTGTAGAGGAGACTCATGTGAATCGCAAAGAGCGACGCGGTCAGCCGGTGCCCGGGGCGCATTGTTATCCTTTTTTCAGCCGGAGGGAGAGGCAGACAAAGATTTTGGCTAGGGTCATTTTTTCGTCCGCATCGCCATTCAGAGGCTAAGACCGTACTCAGAATCTGTAGGCAGTCATTGCCTGGCCGCAAGCGTGTGTCCAGAATGGATGCCGGACTCAAGACTACAGGAGGTGTTCACGACGTCCCTTGAGACCGGGCAATTGACTGCGGCCCCGGCCGAAACGATGACCCTAGCCAAAATTTGCACAGAATTGAGATGGCTGCAATCCATAGATAGGTGTGTGCGGCGTGCTAAGCACGTGGTGTCACATCGCGGGCAGCCCAGTCGCGATCGTCAGGAGGACGACCTTCGCTCTATCGCCTGGGGAGGATGGAGGATACGGACCTCGATAGCGAGACAGGGGGTGAGCATCCAAGCCCCAATTGCCGTGGCGCAGCCGGCCTAAACGGCGCCGACCCACCGGCAGTCGGTTATCTTCGCATGGTAAGCATTTCCGCCGTCTCTGGGAACTGCAATCCTGCTTGAGATATTGAGCCTGTGGTTGCCGCACGGCAATTTGGCCCGGCTGGGGTGGCGCCGGATTGTTGCAAAAACCATACATAAAGCCAAAGCAAGTGCTTTGCCTGCGGCGCGATTGATGCGTTTAGTTGCCAGATAGCGGCCGTGCCCACAGGCGGTACTGATCTCGGAAACTGCCCGGAGGCCAAGCCAATGGGGGTCGGCGCATGGCTCCACCGTGCCGACGAACTCGGGTCCGAGAATGCTCCGAAAGCCCTATTACCCGTTCATAGCGGCACACCGTGCGTCTTGTTCTCGGTCCGCCCGCTGCGCGGTGTCCTAATAACCCGTGCGATCGCAGCCGTTTGCACACACTGTCCGTTCGTGGCACGTTAGCAAACCGTAGGCGCAGCAGAGCGTTGATCTGCTGCAGCCGTGCAGTGAGGGTGTGTATTGAGCTTTCAGGAGAAGACACGGTATGGCCAGACATCGACTCATCATCACGGGCATGACCTGCGAAGGCTCTGTGGCGGCGGTGGCAGAGGCGTTGCGGGGAGTGCCGGACGCGGAGAAGGTCCCGGTTATGCCTGCGGAGAACCTTGCCGTGGTGGAAGGAAACGTGACGGCCAAGGCGCTGATGGAGGCAGTGAAATCGGCGGGCTATGGCGCTTCGCTGCTGGCTGCAAGCGCGCAATGATGCGGCGTGGCGCCTCCATTCCGGTCCTCGGTTTTGCCGCCTATAGCGGGACCGGTAAGACGACCCTGCTGGTGAAGCTGCTGCCGCTGCTCAAGGGTCGTGGCCTGCGCATCGGCATGATCAAGCATGCCCACCATGAGTTCGACGTGGATAAGCCGGGCAAGGACAGCTATGAGCTGCGCAAAGCGGGGGCCGATCGGGTACTGGTGGCGTCGCGGCGGCGATGGGCCCTCATGGTCGAGGGCGAGCGAGAGGAGAACCCCCGGCTTGACGAGTTAGTCGATCGCATCGATGGCAATACGCTGGACCTCATTCTTGTGGAAGGATTCAAACGAGAGGCTTTTCCGAAAATCGAGCTCTACCGGCCATCGCTTGGGTACCCGCCGATGTATCCGCAGGATGTCTCGATCGTGGCTGTGGCAAGCGACGAGCCGTTAACCGAGCCGGTGACGTTGCCGTTGTTGGATCTTAACGAACCGCCATCGATCGCTGACTTTATCGTGGCGCGTTTCCTTGGAAGCTGAAGATTGCCGAGCCTAATCCGTTCCAAACCTGGAGCATGAGGCGTTCTGTCGCATCGGGATCTTCTCACCGCGCTTCGAACAGGCGGATGCGCCTCAGTCGCGCCAATCACGCGTCGCGCTCAACACAAGATCGGCAAGGGCCGCGATATGGTCCGGTCGGTCGTTGAGTGCCGGTAGGTAGCGGAATGCCTTGCCGCCCGCAGCCAAAAAGATCTCACGATCGGTTTGGGCAATCTCTTCGAGCGTCTCCAGACAATCGGCCGCGAATCCCGGGCAGATGACCTCGATGCTGGCGACCCCGGTAGTTCCCCATTCCCTGAGCAATTCATCGGTGTAGGGGCGAAGCCAAGGTTCGCGGCCAATGCGGGACTGAAACGCAATCGCCCAGCGATCTGCTGGCCACTGCAATCGGTCGGCCACGAGCCGAGCGGTGCGCTCGCATTGGATCTTGTAGGGATCGCCCGCTCGGGCGTAGCGTTCCGGGAGGCCGTGGAAGGAAAAGAGCAGCCGATCGGCCGGGGGCTGGGTTTGCCAGCCATCGCGGATGCTGGCGGCGAGCGCATCGATGTACGGGTGCCGATCGTGGTAATCGCTGATGAAGCGAAGCTCAGGAATGACCCGCCATGTTTTTAGCGCTGCGGCCAGCGCATCAAAGGTAGAAGCCGTGGTGGTGGCCGAATATTGGGGATAAAGAGGCAGGATCACGAGTCGGCCGACGCCGCTGTTTCGCAGGCTATCGAGGGCCTCACGGATCGCCGGGCGACCGTAGCGCATGCCGAGCACCACCGGCGTGCTACCGGGGAATTTGCCTGTCAGAACGGTCCGCAGGGCCTTTGTCTGGCGGCGCGAGATGACCAACAGCGGAGAACCCTCGTCGGTCCATACGCGGCGGTACAGGGCGGCGGAGCGGCGTGGCCGCACCCGCAAAATGATGCCGCGCAGGATGATCTGCCACAGTACCGGGGGCAAGTCCACTACGCGGCGGTCGGAGAGAAACTCGGCGAGATAGCGGCGTACGGCGGCTGGGGTGGGGGCGTCGGGAGTGCCAAGATTGGTGACCAGCACGCCGACTCGGGTATCTTTGGAATTGGCACGCCATTCGGTGAAAGGGGCTGCGGTAATAGACATCCTGCGATATGAAGGCATTGGCTTGGGGTGGTTAATGGCGAGAGTATACCTTGCCCGAGCCATGGGCGGTCGATGAGCACGCGCCCGTATCAGGTGGCGACGCGCGCCGACGACGCTGTCGTGGTGGTGGTCAACAAGGTGCGGCTCGACGGCCCAATGCTACGCCAGGCAAGAACGCTGCGGCTGGTGTGCCTTGCCGCCACCGGTACCGACAACGTCGACCTTGCTACCGCCGCCAAACTCCGGCTCCCGGTTTGTAACGTCCGCAATTACGCCACCCGCGCTGTTGCCCAACATACGTTTGCCTTGATTGCGGTGCTCTGCAACCGGCTCCTGGACTACCACAGCGCGGTGCGGGCCGGCCGTTGGCACGGCGCCCCCGGGGATCAGCGGCCGTCAAGGCGGCTTGCGGCTCCGGGGCGCGCGGCACGGGACTCGCTGTCCGGGCCGTAGGCGCTGACCAGATAGTCAATGATGAGTTGTTGATCCTCGGCGGTGAGCCAGGTAGCGCCGTACTGGGTGATCATGTCGTCCATGACCCACTCCCAATTGGCACGATCGAGCCGCTGGGATTTGGGCAAGTCCAAGCTGTGGCAGGTTCCACAGTAGGCTTCGAAGCGCTTTTCCCCTTCCGCGAGCCGCTGCTCGGGCGACGTTTCTTCCGCTGCTGTCCCAAGTGAGGAATTAAGCAAGAGTAGCGACGAAATAATGGCCAGCAAAGCTAACTTACCCATGGCGCTTCCTCCCGATGACCGTGGTTCACACGCGGGTCGTTCAATGTTTCAGGGCGCTCGATCTCGAGGCTCGCTGGAAAATCATCAACGGCGTCAGTGAGTGGCAAGGAGGCCCCTCGAAGCCAGCGAGTGGGGCCGGTTTGTGGCGATCCCTGGGTGCTTGGCGAGTCCTGGCTTTACACCGGCCGTAACGTGCGGCATTCTCGCTCCATCCAACGCATGCATTGGTTTAGGTTATCTATGTTATCAAGGCGGCTGTCAGGGAGGCCACCGCAGGGTTCGATTGGCGCGGAAAATTTGGCCTTTCAGCCGGTCGTGACCTCTGTGCGCGCGGCTGATGGGTGGCTTGCAGTGCGCCGCCACAGATAACGCGTAAAGCGCTCGCTCATTGAAATGACACAATCGACAGACGGCTGTTTTCAGTCCAACCTGCTCAGCGTGGAGGAGGCGCAGTCCTTTTTGCTGGCGAACGCGCGCCAGCTTGCCGAGGTGCAGACGGTGGAAACCGCCGCATCGCTCGGCCGCGTGCTGGCAGCATCAACGATCTCGCCCATCGATGTGCCCGGCTATGACAACAGCGCCATGGATGGTTATGCGGTGCGCAGTGAAGACGTGGCGCCGAGCGGCACCACCCGACTCGCCATTTCTCAGCGCATCGCTGCGGGCAGGGAAGGCGGGGCGCTCGAGCAGGGACAAGCGGCACGCATTTTCACCGGTGCCCCAATGCCGGCGGGTGCGGACGCGGTGGTCATACAGGAACACTGCCGGGTGGAGGGTAGCCTGGTCTGTTTTCCGGGGCCCGTGAGATCGGGGCAGAACGTACGACCTCAGGGAAACGATATCGCTGGAGGCACTGAGGTGCTTTCGGCGGGCACCCGTATCCGTCCTCAGGAAATGGGACTTGCTGCGTCTGTGGGGCTGGCAACGCTCCCGGTGTTTAGGCGCCTGCGGGTCGCGGTCCTCTCCAGCGGTGACGAATTGATTCGCCCGGGCGAGCGCCTCGGCTCGGGGAAGATTTATAATTCAAACCAGTACCTACTCTTCGGCTTGCTTGCGGGGCTCGGTTGCGCGCTAAGCGATCGAGGTACGGTGGGCGATGAGTTAGCCGCCACCGAACAGGCATTGCGGCAGGCAGCCGAGGAGGCGGACGTTATCGTGACCAGCGGTGGCGTTTCCGTGGGAGAAGAGGATCACATGAGGCACGCCGTGGCGCGTCTTGGGCGGCTGGACCTTTGGCGGATTGCGGTGAAACCGGGTAAACCGCTGGCCTATGGCCAGGTTCAGGACGCTGATTTCTTTGGGCTACCGGGAAATCCGGTGTCTGCACTGGTGACCTTCTGCCTGTTTGTGCGGCCCTTCCTGCTGCGTCGCCAAGGAGTCACGAAGGTCATGCCGCGCTCGTTTCGAGTCAAGGCAGGTTTTGCCTGGCAGAAGCTGGGCGTTCGCCGAGAGTATCTGCGTGCGCGGCTGGTGCAACACGGGGACGGCGAATGGCGGGCGGAAGCGTTCCCCAGGCAAGGTTCGGATGTGCTCAGTTCGGCGGTGTGGGCCGACGGTCTGGTGGAGATCCCCGAGGGGCGGCGTTATGCCGTGGGTGATGATGTTTCCTTCCTACCCTTCAGCGAGCTCCTGGGCTAAGAAGCTGACTAACATGCTGCGGCGCGTGTCATTGCGGCGTTTGTATGGGGGTGCACCCTCTCCGGGTATTCCCCTGTACCTTCCGGCGGCTCGCTCCTTCGGGGCCAGCCTAGTGCTGTTCAATATCGGTCCGGATCCCGTTGGCCGCAATGGGCTCGCAGGAATTGCATGCTATGTGGTTACGAACGCGACCGCGTCTGCTAGGATGTCCAAACCTATGAGCTACACGTCCGGTTAGGAGAAACAATAGCATGACCGTAATAAAAAACGTTCTCGCCTTGATCGGTTTGCTGTTCTTAATTGCCGCAGGTTATCTATTTTTTAGAGCATGGCCGGCAGTTTCGGAATTCGATCCGAACTTCACTGGCGTCTACGCCGAGTTCGCGGAGAAGCTTCTGGAAACTAAGGATCCGGGCGTGGCGATGATGTGGTCGGAGCCGGTCGAAGAAGGTTTGACACCGGAGGACGTGATCGAATCGTTAAAGAGTATCGCCACGGAGCGTAATTTTCTATTCGTCGGGGAATCGCCCTTTTATAAACAGGTGGAGGCGGTGACCGGCGAGCCTTATCGTTACGCAAACTTCTTGTCCTTCTGCGATGCACGCGTGGGGAAAATGATGGCCGACTATCGCGATGCGTATACTGGGTTCATGCCGTGCCGAATCGCGCTGGTCGAGGATAAGTCCGGGCGGCTCTGGCTTTATTCGATGAACCTGGATCTTATGATTTATGGCGGGAAGGCCTTGCCACCGGAGCTGAAGGAGAGCGCCATCAAGGTACGCGAGACGATAAAGGCCATGATGGCCGGGGCGGCAAAGGGTGAGTTCTAGCAACAAACGATGCGCACCAGCGGATTGGGCAAGGCTTGCCATTTCTATTTGCCTGAGTAACATGCGGCATCGCTAGTGAAAAGCGGTTTCAACACCACTGCGCTTGGCACAGCAGCGGGCGTTGCGCGGCGGTTCGCCGCCGGGCCGGCTTGGCTTACTTTGCCGGCGCTCGCCGGGATTCTAAAGCCCCTCTGAGGAGCGGGCGGCGAATCGGCCGAGACGGTGTGAACGATAACGCAGGAGGAGGGGTTGACTGCGCGGAGCGAATTCGGTTAACCACGGTATTGCTGGAGGAGAGAGATGAGTGATGTAAAGAGGCGTTTATTGCTGAAGGCGACTTTGGCGAGTGGGGCGATTGGCGTGGCGGTAGGTGCCGGTTTGCTGCGTCCGCGGGTGGTATTGGCCGCGTGGCCGGAGCAGGCATTTCAGGCCAAGAGTGTGTCCGATGCGCTCAAAGGACTGTATGAGAGCGACGCAGCGGTGGAAAGTGCCGACATCAAGCTCAAGGCGCCGGACATTGCCGAGAATGGCGCGGTGGTGCCGGTGGAAGTGTCCACGTCGTTGGATAACGTGAAGTCCATCGGGATTGTGATTGAGAAAAACGGTCGGCCGTTGGCGGCGGATTTTCAGCTCACGGATCGTTTTGCAGGCAAGGTTTCGACACGGGTGAAGGTGGCGGAGAGCTCTAAGGTGATGGCGGTGGTCGAGTCAGGAGGCAAGCTCTACAGCGCCGCTAAGGAGGTGAAGGTGACCATTGGCGGGTGCGGTGGATGAGCCGAGGCTCGTGTTGGACAAAGATGAGGTAAGCGCAATGGCAGATAAAGATGTGAAGATTCGTGCGCAGCACAAGGGCGATGTGACGGAGGTGAAGGCGCTGATGAGTCACCCGATGGAGACGGGCAATCGCAAGGATCAGAAGACTGGGGAAGTGATACCCGAGCATTATATTACCGAGGTCAACTGTCAGCACAGTGGGGAGACGGTGCTCACGGCTTTCTGGGGGCCGAGTGTGTCGAAGAACCCGTACTTGTCATTTGAATTCAAGGGCGCACAGCCGGGCGATACCGTGACCATCAGTTGGGTGGATAACAAAGGTGAGACCGGCACCGGGGAGGCCACCATCAAGTAGCGGAATTTTGCTGCTTGCCTGCCCGGTCTCGCAAATGCGTTTGGCGGTTAACGTTTCTCCGCTAACCGCCAAACGCAGGCCGGTGACACGGCACGCGTTGCGGGGGTGCCGCTTGTGCCGCTGTTCAAGGCTCATGGCTCGTTGCCTTCGCTAGCGTGCGCCTTTCCTTGGCCACTGCGCGGCGCGCGCGACGTCGTTGAATGGGCTGCTACGGGGCTGTTCGGGGGTCGTGCTGATGACGCCAGTGTTGGAAGGTGCGGTGTTTCTTATAGGCCCCGCTGGTCACATAGTTCAGTACCCGCGCCAGACGATGAAATCTCACCAGCGAATCGATACGAATGATTTCTTGACCGTGCTCGTCAAAGAACACAAGTGATGGCGCGTAGAATAGACCGAGTTCGGCAGCCCAGTCCCTGGCTGATAGATGCCGGCCATCAGGTGTTAGGACCGGTGTATCGGACCACATGTTGAGTTGTACGCTCTCGAATGATCGCAGCGTTTGACGGACCTCCGGATCGCTGAAGGCTTCCGTGTGTAAGACGTCACAACCGTGGCAGTCACCTTGCTCGAACAGCACCAACAGCGGTTGTTGGCCGGGAAAACGTGTGCGGTCGAGGGCGTGCGGTGGTGGGGTGAGGAAATCCTCTTCGGCAAGTTCGCCCTCGAAGGTCAACGCCGCTTCACCCCGGGAGAGATAATCGCGAAAGCTGCTCCGGTGATAGTGCCGGTCGGCTACATACTCCAGGGCGGCCTGGAACTTGTACGGCGGATAATAACCCCGGAGCCGGAAAACTTCGTCGCCGTCGGTGTCATAAAACAGGATGGTGGGCGTAAAATTGGTCTTCTCTTCTAATGCCAGCGCTTT
>JAGTVB010000165.1 GCA_018224385.1 Gammaproteobacteria bacterium | reverse complement strand
TGCACCCGCGAAGCCGCTGCACAAGGCGCCGCCTCGCGGTGCGTCGCCAGCCAAGAAGTCGAGTCGGTCAAGCACATCCAAGCAGGCTTCCAAGGCCGGCGACGGGGTCTCAGCGAGTAAGCGGCGCCGTGGGATCAGAGTGAAAGAGGAGCTCCCTGGAGTTCAAGACCAAGATTCGTCTTCTAGCGAGAGCTGAACAGCGAAGTACCCTTGAGACACCAAAAATGACCTGAACGACTTTGATGCCATGTAAAATTCATAAGATTATCTTTTGGTTGTGATGTTGTGGTGAGATTTTTGCTTATCTTGGAGCCGGCGATGTAGCGTTAAGCGAAAATGCGATGTTAATAACTTGGAGCAAGGGATGGCTTTATGAGAATCTGCAGGGTTTGCAGCGGTTCGGTCCACCAAAGCGCGGGTGTGAGCTGGTTTCAAAGAGATGGGTTTAGTGGTGCCGGGCGTGTAAGCGCGTGGTTAAATCCGTGAGAAATTTTGGCTCGATTGCATGTCAGCGATTTGCCGGCGGCCAGGCGCGTGCGCATTTGAGGGTATGGCTTGCTGTCCTTATGATGCTTGCGGTTAGCCTCGCGTTTGCAGCCGAGGATTTTGCCTATCCCTATGCCCCTAATGACGGAGTGGCACCAAGCTGGGAGATACCTGAACAGGGCTATGCGAACCGTTGGACCAGGAGTTCGCAGCCGTGGTTGCGTGAGCAGGCCGAACCGCCCAGACGTGCGGCCGAACCTTGGCCGGATTATGGCGAAACGCCCTATACGAGGCAGGGTGGCAACAACGGGTCAAGGTATGCTGGTCCGTCTGATGGTTGGTCTTCATCACCCGACAGGGCGCGACCGCCTACAGACTGGGCCGAGCCCCGCTACCACGAACCTTATGCCGACGGGATGCGCGATAATCGACGCAGTGGCCGCCCCCCGTTCCGGGGCCAGTCCAGTGATTACGGTCATGAGCGGTCGGCGCCTCCGGCAGATCCTTGGGTTGACGGCTGGGGCGACGGCGCCGGTAGCGCTTCTCCACAATGGTATGGCGGCGAGGATTGGCAGCAAAACCGCTATGCAGAACAACCGGTGACACGCGACAGGCGTGACGCATGGAAACAGGAGGTTACCCCCGGGGGGTATAGCGATCGGTCGCGCGATCCTTGGGAGGCGAGCTACACCCCCGAGTGGGGAACCGAAAGCTCGAGCTCCTATGATGATCCCGAGCACTTCGATCCGTGGGCTGGGCCCGAGGTGGACAGAGATAACCGCGGATGGGAGGAGGAAGAACGCCCCTGGGCGCGCCGTCGGTCGCCACCCCCGGAAAGCGCTCGTTCGCTACCCGATGAAACTCGCCGGAGGGACCAGCGCGTGCCGCCAGACGCAGCATCTCGCTATGGAGAAGGTGTTGGACCTTATGGGAGCAACTGGTACTATCCCGGCCTTTACGGCTCTCCACCACCGGGTGGCCTGCCAGGGCCAGGGCCCATGTCAGGACTGGCAGCATGGGAGAGGTTATTGTGGGGGGCTGGCTGGCCGGCCATGCTCTGGTAAGCCGTGGCGAAAAGCAAAAAGCAATAAGTGCGCGAGGCGGCGTCAGGGCGTAGGCTGTCGAAAATGATAATCGTGGTGAGGGAGCGGGACGCTCGTGAGCCCCTGACCGTTAGCAGTTTCACGAGGTGCATTATGCGTGGATGGAGAAGATTTTCTGTTCTATTGGTGGCTTGTCTAACGGCCTTCGCTGGATTCTTCTCGGGTGAACTCCTGGCAGGAGGTGCTGAGTTCTCAGCGTTGGCAGTTCAGATTATGCCTGATAAGAAAGAATCGGTGGCCAAGCTGTATGTTGGCGACGGCCAGATGCGCCGTGAGATGGGTCAGGGTGAACAGCACCGCATCACCATAGTGAATACGGAAAGTAATACGGCTTGGATGCTGAACCCAAACCGTCAGGAATATGTCGAATTCAAAGTCCCCGGCCGGCCGCCCCTGCCTGGCGAAGGGGAGAGCCTCTGCGCAAAAGAGCAGGGCCTGACATGTACCAAAGTCAGTGCCGAAAAGATGAATGGCCGTAACACCGAGAAATGGGAAATTGTCATGTCCCAAGGTGACCGCAAGCTGCGTTCAATGGTTTGGGTGGACCGCAGCCTTGGGGTACCCGTTAGGGAAGAGCTGCCGGGCGGCTACGTGCGCGAGCTCAGGGATATCCAGGAAGCGTCTCAAGATCCAAGCCTGTTTCAAGTTCCTGGCGGCTATGAGCGTATCGAGCTGCCAGAGCAACCGCCGGAAGGTGCAAAGCCAGAAGGCGCAGAACCAGGGAATGAGCCGTCCCTGGGCTCAGGGCGCCCGTAGGCGAGCCTGTGTTGTTTGATGACTTGTCCTGAGCACACGAGAAGTCAAGATCCACTTCATGTTGACGGTAATCGGCAATTTGAAGGGTGGCTCGGGCAAAAGCACCGTCGCGTTCAATTTGGCCGTGTGGTTGGCGAAGGCTCACCAGGAGCCCATGTGTTTTGATCTGGATCCGCAGTCAACGTTGAGTGATGTGGCTGAGGTGAGGCACGATGAGGGTCACCAGCCAGAGATTCAAGTTTTTCGTGCCGCAGACGATCCTGCGGAGCTTATTAAACACCACAAGGGGGAGGTTCTGGTCGACGTTGGTGCTGCCAATCTCTGGGCCATGCGCCAGGCGGTAAATATGGCAGACCGAATTGTTGTACCGGTCACACCCAGTCAGGCGGATGTTTGGTCTACTCAGCGTTTCCTCGGCATTGTCGGTGAGGCGCTTAAAGACGGACATGCGCCGGAGATCTGGGGGTTCATCAATCGGGCCGATACCCATAGTTCCGTGCGCGAAACCGCGGAGACAGAGGAGGCATTGTCGATGCTGCCGGGGCTTCAGGTTCAAAAAGTGCGCTTGGGCCAGCGGACCGCATTTCGGCGATCGTTTAGCGAGGGCCTTGCCGTCTTCGAACTGGAGCGAGCGGGCAAGGCTGCCCAAGAATTCAGCCGCTTGGCCGAGCTGTTATTTCCTAAAGTGAAGAAGATGCAGAAGAGCAAAGCACGCTAGGCCAGTGATGTCAGATATTGCGGGACGTCTTTATCGTGAATTAAGCGAGCATGTTCTAGTCCTGGCTGCGGATGCTCTTCGGGTGCGATGTGCGTTAGCCCCGGGCTTGTCCCCGTGAATCGGTGAGGAGAAGCTAGCGATGTCGGAGAATAATGGCGAAAGACACCCCGCCTCTTCTGTACTGCCAAGAGATGTCGACGGCATGCCGGGAGCGCACCTGACCCATTCCGCAACCAGTACCCACCCGTTCGCGGATGCTTATATGGCGGCGGAATGTATCGACCGTTTTACGCGAAATTTTGCGGAGAGCTCACGCCGATGGGAAATGGTGGTCTATCCGTCGCTCTTTGCCTTCATCGTGCTTGCGGCCTACGGATTTTTTCTAATCTATAGCCTGAGTCACGATATCAGCAACATGACCAGAGAGGTACAGAGGCTTACGATTACTGTGGGGGCGATGTTGGATGATATGGATCTCATGGCGGCCAACATGCAGGCAGTCTCTGGCACCATGGATCAGGTTTCACGAAAGATGGATGCCTTGCAGCCCATGCTGAGAAGCGTCGAGTCCCTTGACCGATCTGCTCAGAGCATGAGCGTTACCACCAGCGCTATGGGACATCAGCTCGGCTTCATGAATGCTCACATGTGGCACATGAATCATAATTTCACGCCGAGGGGCATGATGACGAACTTCATGCGCTGGTGAGCGTGTCTACGGTAAGCGATTAACCTTGTGAAGAAGTTTGTGCCAAGCCAACGATTCTTCCCAGCGGCGCGGCTTCGTCGCATGCGGCGAGCGGATTTCTCGCGGCGCCTCATGCGCGAGACCACTTTGACTGTCGATGATCTTATCTGTCCGATGTTCGTGCTCGATGCACAAAGAGGCCGCCAGCAAATTGATTCCATGCCAGACGTGGATCGTATGGGTATCGACGACTTGCTTAGCGAAGCGCAGCAACTCGCGGATCTCGGCGTACCCGCCGTGGCGCTTTTTCCAGTGATAACTCAGGAGAAGAAATCTGTCGATGCCCAAGAGGCATGGAACCCTCACGGTGTGGTGCAACGTACGGTTCGGGCACTAAAGGAAACGCTCCCGGAGCTGGGGGTCATTACTGATGTTGCTCTGGATCCCTTCACCACCCACGGACAGGATGGCATCGTTGACTCAGACGGCTATGTGCTCAACGATGAGACCATTGCTGTGTTGATTAAACAGGCCATGTCTCATGCCGAGGCCGGCGCGGACATTGTCGCTCCATCCGATATGATGGATGGTCGAATCGGTCAGATTCGCCAGGTTCTTGAGAAGGGTGGGTATTTCCATACGCGTATTCTCGCCTACTCCGCAAAGTATGCATCGGCGTTCTATGGCCCGTTTCGGGAAGCGGTGGGTTCGGCGGCTAACCTCGGGCGGGGGGACAAGCACACCTACCAGATGGATCCAGGCAATTCTGACGAGGCGTTGCAGGAGGTGGCATTGGATCTCGCCGAGGGGGCCGACATCGTGATGGTAAAGCCCGGCATGCCTTATCTTGATGTGGTGCGTCGAGTGAAACATCGATTTGCGGTGCCGACCTTCGTCTACCAGGTGAGCGGTGAATACGCTATGCTGAAAGCCGCTGCGGCGCGGGGTTGGCTGGATGAGCGCCAGGCCATCATGGAGTCGTTGATTGGAATCAAGCGTGCGGGTGCCGATGCGATCCTGACTTACGCGTCTAAACAGGTGGCCCGTTGGTTGAGCGGCAGAGCCAAGTCGTTCCCTTAGAAGCTGTTTTAACACTGGCGGCGCCTGCCATAGCGGCGATGTGCGGCGGCGCAAAATACTCATGAGTTCCCTGGTGCGTTGGGGTAGTGACTCGGATCATTTCCAGAGTCTCCGCCCCTGCGAGACTCTGAAAAGCGAGCAATCCAGTCCAGTGTTAGGGTTGCTCATCCATCGCATGTTCCTTGATTTTTCGCGTTAGCGTATTCCTTCCCCAGCCGAGCAGCTTGGCGGCCTCCTGGCGGCGGCCGCCTGTATGCCTTAGGGCGGACTCAATGAGTATGCGCTCGAAACGGGGCACAGCAATGTGAAGCACGGGTGATTCAGCGCGACTCAGGCGTTGCTCTACCCAATGCCGAAGGAGCGTTTCCCAATCGTTCCCCGGCGCCGGTCCGGACGCGCTGTCTCGCAGCTCCGGGGGTAAATCATCCAGATGGATTTCGTTTCCGGAAGCCATCACCGTGAGCCAACGGCAGGTATTCTCCAATTGGCGCACATTGCCCGGCCAATCGAGCCCGGTCAGGTAGGCCTCGGCCTCTGGACGAAGCGTTTTCGGTTCAATGTTGAGCTCCCGCGCCGCTGAGTTCAAAAAATGGCGGGCAAGGAGAGGAACGTCCTCCCGCCGTTCCCGCAATGCCGGGACATGGATCCGGATGACGTTAAGGCGATGGAATAGATCCTCTCGGAAGCGGCCCTCTCGCACGCGCTGTTCCAGATTCTGGTGAGTGGCGGCAATGATGCGCACGTCGACACAGATCGGCAGATGACCGCCTACCCGAAAAAATTCCCCTTCGGCAAGAACCCTCAGCAGGCGCGTTTGTAGTTCTGCGGGCATATCGCCGATCTCATCCAGTACTAATGTCCCCTCATCGGCTTGTTCGAAGCGTCCTCGGCGTTGGGTTTGCGCACCCGTAAACGCGCCTCGCTCGTGGCCGAAAAGTTCGGATTCCAACAGTTCCCGGGGAATCGCGGCAGTGTTCAGGGCGACGAACGACTTTCCGGCTCGAGGACTATGGCGGTGAAGAGCTTTCGCAACGAGCTCTTTACCCGTTCCCGACTCGCCTGTGATGAGCACTGTGACGTTGGATCTCGAGAGTCGGCCAATGGCTCGAAAGAGTTCTTGAATGGCTGGAGCGGAGCCGATGATCTCCTGGGCCGTGTAAGGCGCTGCAGTGTAAGTTCTCATTTCCTCGGTACGGCTGTGCGCCACCGCGCGCCGCACCAGTTCGAGTGCTTCGTCCACATCGAAGGGCTTGGGAAGATACTCAAAGGCACCGCCTTGATAAGCAGCAACCGCACTGTCGAGATCCGAATAAGCCGTCATGATGATTACGGGCAGCCCTGGCCGCCGCTCGGAGATGGCCTCCAGCAGCCGTAAGCCGTCCACGCCCGGCATGCGAATGTCCGAGATGATGACGTCGGGACGTTCGGTCGAAAGCTTCTCAACAATCCCGCTTCCGCTTTCGAAGCTAGTGACGTGCATTCCTTCCTGAAGCAAAGCTCTCTCTAAGACCCATCGGATAGAGTGGTCGTCATCGACGACCCAAACAGCGCCTCTATTCATCATTTCTTCTCCCTGGCAGGAGAATGCTAAAAGTCGTGAGTCCGGTGGCGCTACTGTACTCAATTAATCCGCCATGTTGATTGACAAGCGATTGGGCGATGGATAAGCCAAGCCCAGTGCCACCTTCTCGCCCGGTCACCATTGGATAAAACAGAGTCTCCCGCAGTGCCTCCGGAATCCCAGGTCCATCATCGATCACGTCGATCCTGACTACGACTCGATGTCGCTGATGCCCGATAGTCAGCCGCCGATGGATGCGCGTACGCAAAATGACATTGCCCTGCATGCCCACTGCTTGAACGGCATTACGGGCAACGTTGAGCATTGCCTGGATCAGTAAATCCGGGTCGGCATGCACTTCGGGAATACTTGGATCATAATCGCGCACAATAGACACGCCGGTCGGTGCTTCGGCCTCCAACAGCGCCCGAACACGCTCCGTGATTTCGTGGACGTTGACCGGTCGCATTTTGGGTAGAGTGCGCGGTCCCAGCATCCGATCCATTAAATTCTGCAGTCTATCAGCTTCCCGAATGATGATGGTCGTATATTCCTTCAGCGTCTCGTCGACCACTTCGCGTGATAGCAGCTGTGCCGCGCCCCGTAGGCCTCCAAGAGGATTGCGGATCTCGTGGGCAAGTCGACGGACGAAGCCACGTGTGAGTTCGTTTTGACTGAGTAGTTGTTCTTCACGCGTAATATGGCTGTGGCGATCTTTACGCACGAGCTCGACTAGCACGCTCGGAGGATGCGCGAGGTCCCGCAGCGGCGTTATGGTACAGTCAACAATAACCGAGGTTTGCAAGCCTCCCACACGCATCCTCATCTCACGCTCAGTTATTGCACTGCCTGCCTGGAGGGCGCGAACGAGCGTCCCGACGCACAGTCCAGCCTTTGGGAACAGCCGACTCACGTGCAGGCCTCGGACTTGCTTCGCGCTCATTGCCAGCAGTGCCTCTGCCGCGGGATTCATGCTCATCAACCGCAAGTTGTCAGAAAAGAGCAGTACCGCCGTTCCCAAGTTGTCGATCACACATTGGGTGCTGTTTGCAAAGGACATGTCGGCCACCGTGGCAAGCATACCGGTTATCGTCAGCAATAATCAGACCACCAAGCGGCATTATATCGACTATTGCAAACTCCGTAATAGACTGGCTTAGTCTAGTGCCGCGGCATCCTGGAGCAAGTGTCGCTGCCATTCTCGGGATTGACTGAGAGAACACGCACCAAGAAAGTGCATTGTCATAAGAAAGGCGGCTGGAGATGAATGGCGAGTCGCGGTTTTGGCCGCCTTGGAGCAAGCCTACTGAGATGTGGCAATACGCTATGCGTCACCGCCGGGTGAGCGGCAAATGGAGAAGCCGAAGGGATCGTTTTTGCTGTCTTGGATCCCGGGTGCCGACAACGGCAACTGCCCTAGGGCAGGCAAGAAAGGTCCGAAAGAGCGGAGGAGTTGCTTAGGAGCCGCTGCTGGGAGGGGCTGGGCGCTTTGCTATCGTGCGGCGCAGGTGAAAGGTGGTGGTGCTCGTGTGCACCACTTCCCTACCCGAGGCGTCCACAATTACGGCCTGCAGCCTATGGGTACCTCGATCGATGTTTTGCAACTGCACAGTAGCTAAACGGCCGCGGGCGATGACGTGATGGTCGTCGAGCACGAGGTGAAACTCATCCCCGGGCTTGAGCGCGGGCTGCAGGCTCAGCGCCACCGGAACAATACCCTCATTACTCCATATGGTTTCATTATCGCTCGGGTAGACGATGGAAAAATTTTGGTAGCTTGCAGATTCCGGAGCAGGCTCCGTGGGTTCCGCCTTATCTGGGAGAGATTGTTTGGGTAAGGGTGGTGGCGCATATGTTTGCACAGGATCCACGTTGACCTCTTTTGCGCCCTGCACCGGATGGTCTGAATAGATAACCTGGCCTTCGGGTCCAATAGATTTATAGATGCCCGCCACCACCGGCAATGTAAACAACAGTAATACCAACCAGCCTACTCGCGACATACTGAAAAGCATAGCGGACAGTCAATTGAGCGGCAAGAAAAAAGCCCCCTTGCGGGGGCTCGATGTGAGTGGCGATAACCAGTCGACGCGACTGATGTACGCAGCCAAAACGCTCAACTAGAGGCTGTAATACAGGTCGAACTCGACCGGATGCGTGGTCATGCGAAGGCGTGTGATCTCGCCTTGTTTGAGATCGATGTAGCCGTCGATCATATCGTTCGTGAAAACCCCACCAGCGGTTAAAAATTCCCGGTCCTTGTCAAGAGAATCGATCGCCTGATCCAGTGAATGGCACACCGTCGGGATGGCTTTTTCCTCCTCGGGCGGCAGGTCGTAAAGGTCCTTATCCATTGGTTCTCCCGGATGGATCTTGTTTTGGATACCATCCAGTCCTGCCATCATCATGGCGGCGAACATAAGGTAAGGGTTACCACTGGAATCAGGAAAGCGTACTTCAATGCGGCGCGCCTTGGGGCTTGACACATACGGAACCCGGATCGACGCGGAACGGTTACGCGCCGAGTAGGCCAGTAAAACCGGTGCCTCAAAACCGGGTACCAGCCGTTTATAACTATTGGTACCTGCATTCGTGAAGGCATTTAAAGCCCGTGCGTGCTTGAAAATGCCACCAATATAGTAGAGGGCGAGTTCTGAAAGTCCTCCATACTTATCACCTGAGAATAGGTTATGGCCATCCTTACTCAGGGATTGATGTACGTGCATGCCGTTGCCGTTGTCGCCAACCAAGGGCTTCGGCATGAACGTCGCGGTCTTGCCATAGGAGTGCGCCACATTCATCACCACGTACTTGAGGATCTGCATCTCATCTGCTTTGCGCACCAGGGTATTGAAAACCGTTCCAATTTCATTCTGCCCGGCGGTAGCCACTTCGTGGTGGTGGGTTTCGACGTCCAGGCCCATTTCCTCAAGGGCAAGGCACATGGCGGAACGAAGGTCTTGTAAGGAATCCACCGGAGGGACAGGGAAATAACCCCCTTTGATAGAAGGACGATGACCGATATTACCTTTGTCATAGACCTTCTCAGAGTTCCAATCGGCCTCCTCGGAGTCGACCTTGTAAAAGCATCCGCTGATGTCGGCTCCCCAGCGCACGTCGTCCAGTACGAAGAACTCGGGTTCAGGTCCGAAGAAAGCGGTATCCCCAATTCCGGTCGATCGCAGGTACGCCTCAGCACGCTTGGCAAGCGATCGGGGATCCCGCTCGTAACCTTGCATCGTGTTCGGTTCGAGAATATCGCAACGCAGAATGAGCGTTGTTTCGTCGGTAAATGGATCCAGCACCGCCGTAGCCGGTTCTGGCATCAGCACCATGTCGGATTCGTGAATTCCCTTCCATCCGGCAATGCTCGATCCATCGAACATTTTGCCGTCCTCGAAGAAGTCGGCGCTAACCGAACGCGCCGGGACGCTGACGTGTTGCTCCTTGCCCCTACTATCGGTAAAGCGTAAGTCGACGAACTTGACCTCTTTTTCCTGTATCAGTTTTAGCACGTCGTCTGAAGTCATCGGGAGAAACCTCCAAAGTTGTATGTGACAGAGGGAGCCTCAAAGAGCGCACACTACGAGGCTGTTTTAAAAATTGCGGCGCGTGTTATCGACGGCTATGGTGGCTCAAAAAAATTGCTACGAGCGATTCTGCCTCAGCACGGACCACCATATCCTCTGGCTGCGCTTGCGGCATTTTTAAAACAGCCTATTAGGGAAAAACGAGCATAAGGCATGCCACGTACCAATTCCCGGATTGCGTCTAAGAATGCTGCGATCCCGGCGCGGGCGAGGCCGTTCAGCGCGCTCCGACATTCGCGATAGTGATAGCCGAGCGCGAGGAATGCAAGCGGGCGCCTCGAGACAAAAGGGAGTATCTGACGGGAACACGGCGGCACCGCAGTGCGCCGTATTGCTCCGGCGTGGTGATACGCCGTTTTATTTTGTCCGCAATTTGATATCGAAAAGTACAAGGCGGATCTTTTGCTTAAAGGAAGCGTGTTGATAGCACCACGAAACGCACTCTCATAGTGCAATACGACGCATAATGTTCCATTGTGGGGCAAAAATTTTCTTGGCTGTTTCAGCTCGACTCCCGCTTGGGGTAGATCCCACCTTCTTTCGCTTGGGCCGCTTCTCATCCTGGCGCAGGGGCATCGGTAGGGGCGGCATGGGCGCCACTGACCTCAATGGTAAACACGAGGAGTGGATCGTTACGATAGGTATGCAACAGCCGGTGACCGTACAGTCGACACCACGTGGGTATGTCATGCAGAGTACCCGGGTCGGTGCATGATACTTCCAATAGAGTGCCTGCCAACATCGTCTGCACGCGATCCTGTACGCGAATGAGTGGCAGCGGACATAGCAGATGCCGGGCATCGAGGGTTTGCCGCGGGCTCATAGGTACCAGTGACCGGGAATAGCGGAAGGCGTAAGAGGCGCCACTTCCATGGTCCAGCTGGCCTGGTTATGGCCGGCGATCTGCACGTGGACGGTGTTAGCCAAGCGGCCTTTGCTGAAGCGTGCAAGTAACCGGGCTGCCAGACGCAGATCGTCCGTATCCACCTCACCGTCGACCAAGGCCAAGGGGCCGGGATGGCTGATGGTGCGCAAGTGCGTGAACTGGTATCGATACCCCTCAAGGAAGTTGCTTTCTCCTTGTTCCCGGGCAATGATGAGTTTGAAGTGCGGGCGTGGTCTCAGATGGCGTCCCACCTTGAGCAGCATGATGTCATCCAGCGCATAATCGCGTGAGTGGCGCGTCCGCCAGAGGTCTCGCAGTTTGGCGGAGTATTGCTTGTCCGTCAGGAAACAACATCCTCCGGCAGGTTGGGCGTAGTCCTTAAAGTCATACTTCGCCGCAAGCGCAATCTGCGGTTTGCGCGAGCGGCCGTTAAAGGCGTACAACTTGTCTCGATCGATCCAACCTTCCCGTTCTGGAAGCGTTGGCGCGAGATGCTTGGCGCACAGAGGACGAACCAGGCGGTCACCGGCCCCCGACTCTCGTGCAATTACGGGCATTGTGCCCCGGCGCTGAGACATGGGGCGCTGACCAATAACTTCGCCGGTGATGAGGAAGTCGAACTCGTTTGCCCGCATCCACTCATAGCCCTTGCGCACCATGAAACTCTTGCAGTCCAGGCAGGGATTCAGATTGGCACCGTAGCCATGCTTTGGGTGGATGAGGACGTGCTTGTATTCTTCCACGACATCCACGAAATTGAGCTTTATGCCGAGCTCTCCTGCGACCCATAGGGCATTATTGCGTTTAATGGGTTTATGCTCGCGCTGGCGAATGGCATGCGTGTGGCCTTCAACGCAAAAGCCAGTAAAGAAATTCAGGCCCTCGACGTGGCAGCCTTGATCGAGAATGACACGGGCAGCCAGCATTGAGTCGAGGCCGCCGGAGATGAGGGCAACGGCCTTGCGTCGCTTCGTCATTGCACGGTGAGCGTAAGAAACGCCAACGAGGGTTCGGGGCGCCGTTTTATAGAGTCATCGAAGATCGACGTGACACCCATGCTCCCGAAATCCTACGTCCATCCCTCTGCCAGCGTTGCAACAGAACGCGGTCAGACGCTCAGCCTTGAAAACGACCAACGACAGTGAAGTGTCGATCAGAGACGAGTTGCACATCAAGATAATCGAATTCGGCCATAGCGAGTTGCTCTAACACCTCATCGACGCTGTAGGCCGCTAACAACGATCGCTCAAAGTCTTTCATCAACACGGCTGGCGCATCAGCGGCATAGACACGGACCAGCCTTTCGACTTCATTATGACCAGGTGGGCGCACCAGATCCATCACCAGGATGGGTGCGCCGGGCCTCGCAAGGCGCTTAATGGTGTTCCAGAGCGAGCAGGGATCAGCGAGGTGATGAAGCAGACTGTTTGAAATCACCGCATCATAGCAAGAACGGGGAACGACAACCCGGGGTAAGGTACACTGGAATAACGCGATGCGCTCAGAAAGCGAAGCATTGACGATGCGCTTAGTGGCCATGCGCAGCATGGGCTCGGATCCGTCCACACCATGCACACGGCAGCGAGGATTAGCGCGCGCCAGCCGTATGGGGATATCCGCTGGCCCACAGCCAAGGTCTATGACATACCCGCCGAAGTCAACACTGCCAAAGCGCGCGTTAAAGATATCCGCAAAAAGTGCATTGGGCTCGGAGAAGTCAGCATCCGCATAGGCTTCCGCCTGAGCGGGGTCGTCCATCAGTTCCGGCTCCGGAATGCGCCACATGAGCTCAGCTCGGGAGCACCG
>JAGTVB010000164.1 GCA_018224385.1 Gammaproteobacteria bacterium | reverse complement strand
GCGCGCCGGAGAAGCATCATGCTCGAGGTGCTAGCTTCCCCTCTGCTTGGCATGGCGGATGATTCGTTGGCGCTTCCGCTGCTGGCGTGGGCTGAGGACGTTCTTACGGCCTTGATAAGGATTGGCGCCGCTCTTCAGCTCTATGCGAACGGGCGTACCTTCCAGATGCAAGCTCTCTCGGAAGCAGCGCATCAGGTAGCGTCGATACGCTTCCGGAATAGCGGCAGTTTGGTTGCCGTGGATGACAATAAGGGGTGGATTGCGCCCTCCCTGGTGAGCGAAGCGCAGCTTGATGCGCCGGCCGCGTACTAAAGGGGGCGGGTGCTGGCTGACCGCCTCGATGAGAATCCGCGTGAGCAGTGGTGTGGGTAGCTTGCAGGTGGCCGAAGACCATGCCGAGACCACCGCCGAAAAGAGCCTATCGACCCCGGAACCGTGTAGCGCCGAAATAAAATGTAGGCGCGCAAAATCGATAAAACGAAGCTTGCGCTCCAGTCCGTCGCGTACGTCACGGCGCTGCTGCGGTGTGAGGCCGTCCCATTTGTTTACCGCCATCACCAATGCGCGCCCCGAGTCGAGGACGAAACCAAGCAGGTGGGCATCCTGATCCGTGACTCCCTCTTGAGCGTCGATCAAGAAAATCACCACATTGCCCGCCTCGATAGCCTGCAGCGACTTAACGATACTGAACTTCTCTACCTTATCTGTAATCCGGGATCGGCGCCGTACGCCTGCGGTATCGATGAGCTGGTAGCGGTGATTATCGTACAAGAACGGGATCGAAATACTATCTCTCGTGGTACCGGGGCTCGGGTGCGCGACCACTCGGTCTTCACCGAGGAGGCGGTTTACCAAGGTGGACTTTCCAACATTGGGCCGCCCCACGATCGCCACTCTAACCTCGTCTCCTTCCTCGGTCGGGTTTTGCGCCGGGCATTGCGGCGCCAGCGAGGCAAGTGCGGAGTGCATGAGCGCTTGGACTCCCCGACCATGGACGGCGGCGACGGGCCAGGGATCACCGAGCCCCAGGGAGTGGAATTCATGGACTGCGAGCGTCGCATCCAGTCCATCAGTCTTGTTGACAACCAGCCGAAGGAATTTGCCAAAAGGGCGCAAATCCGCCGCAATATCTGCGTCCCACGCTGTCAATCCTGCGCGGGCGTCTACGACGAATAGGATCAAGTCAGCCTCTTGCACGGCTTTTAAAGCTTGCGCTCGCGTTAGCTGGGTAATCTCTTGCTTCTCAGAACTCAGTCCCCCGGTGTCGACGACCAGATAAGGACGATCGCCTATCTTTCCGAGGCCGTACTGGCGATCACGCGTGAGGCCGGCCTGGTTTGCAACGAGCGCATCTCGGGAACGTGTGAGGCAGTTGAACAAGGTGGACTTGCCCACATTCGGGCGCCCTACGATGGCAATTACAGGAAGCATCGCAGTGTTCAACCGGGGGTTGGTGGAGGGTATGGGCAGCAATCCGGTCGCCTGGCCATGCCTGCTCCTCGGGAATAGGCTTGATGTGCTGGGAGAACCGCTATGCCAAACATTACCCTGATGCTCGGGACTCTGGCTTTCAGGTGATCATGCTAGCCACTAGCCACTTATCTGCAATGCGGCGAGTTTTCCTCCCCGGCCGTACACGTACAGCGTTTGGGCCCCAAGGATGGGTGGGGCTGCGATGCCGTTGCGATCCACGCGTGTGCGCCCCACGAGCTTACCGTCGCTTCGCTGAAGCCAGTGTACGTAGCCTTCAAAATCCGCTACCACGACGTAATCGAGAAAACCCACCGGGGCGGTAAGGTTTCGTCCCTGCAGGGCATCCTGGCGCCACAGCGAAGCATGGCTATATCGATCGAAGGCCCAAACATGGCTGCGGTCATCCGTTACGTAAAGTTGTTCCCGATCGGCCCCAAGCCCTGCGTAGGAAGACAAATTGCGACGCCAGAAGACCTCGCCGGAAAAGCGATCGACGGCTGCGACCACCCCCTGAAACGACGCGACGTAAATGACGTCATCGACGATAATCGGTGGCGCATCGAGGTCCACCATCCGTTCCAGTTCTGAGCGGCCGCTGGGCACTGAGATGGGAGTTTCCCAAAGGGGCTGCCCGTCTGCGACTGACACGGCGGCCAGCCGGCCGTTAGCGAGGCCGACGATCACCGCGTTGGAAACCACCAAAGGCGCACTGGTCCCCCGTAAGCTCAGCGCCGGAACCTGGCGGTCATAGACCCATAACCGGGTACCATTGGATGCATTCAATCCAAAAAGCTTGCCGTCGACGGTGCGAACGACCACGATCCCGTCTGCCAGGCCGGGGGCAGAAAGCACCTCGCTGGAAACTTTAGTTTGCCATTCGACCGTGCCGTCCTCGGCAGACAGGGCCAGTACATCTCCGTCGCTGCTGCCCACCAGGATATGTTCACCCCCCAGACCTGTGCCACCGGAAATAGGTACTTTGGTCTTAGTCTTCCAGAGGGTCTCGCCGGTTTTCGCCGATAGGGCGCGCACCTGCCCTTTGTAATCGGAGACGAAGATTCGGTCACCATCCGTCACAGGGAGCAGCGTGATATGCTGGTTTTTTATGCCCGCCCCGACGTTTTGGTTCCAAAGGGTCTTAATAGCCAGCGTATTTTCCAACTTCGGTAGTGGAGCAGGCGGCAGTGAGTTGTCTTCGCTCCAAATTAATTCGGAGAGAGTGCTGCAGCCGGTGATCATCGATCCCGCAAGCACAAGTGCGAGCAATTTCATCGATCTCGCGATCATGAGGGCGGCTCCTTCGCGAGGGTGTTTGCTCCGTTGGTCTTGCGAGACTCCGCGGGCGGGTATTGCAGTGTGCCGAGATCGTCGATTTTCATCTGCAGGCGCTCACGGTTGGTCCCGAACGGAGGCAAAGCGGCCAGCGCTTTCTGATAGGCGGCGCGCGCCGTTTCACGATTGCCCTGCGCGGTTAGAAGATCTCCGCGGACCTCTTCATAGGGCGCGACAAAGCTGTCTGCTTCGATACCGTCAATTAATGCCATGGCCTCAGCATAGGCATGCTCATGCAACAGAAGTCGCGCCAGGCGCAAACGTGCGACCCGGGCTACTTCCAGTCCTTCGGCGTGCTCCATGGCCCACTGCAGGTGGCGCTTCGCCAGCTCTAAGTCTTTTGCCTGAACCGCTGCTTGCGCCAGGAGAAGGCTGGCAAGCCCGGCATAGCCGCTCTCGGGGAACTCCTCGATCAGCCGGCTGCCGTGACGTTCTGCCTGAGCGTAATCCTGCGCCTCGATGAGCGCCACGAGCTGCCCGTAGCGCCAGGATGCCTCTTCCGCCTGGGT
>JAGTVB010000163.1 GCA_018224385.1 Gammaproteobacteria bacterium | reverse complement strand
TCGGCTCGGCAGCGAACGCCGTTTGCGAAATTGGGGACAATGCTGTCGCACTCAGTAAGCCCAAGGCCAACCAGGATCTACCGCTGTTCATGTGTCTCCTCCCACGCTCCAACCAACCCAGCCCCCCCTTGGGGCGCACAGTCGATCTTTTCTAGTACGCTCCTCTCCGCCCTGCCTTGACCTAGGTCAAGCCGTTCGATTTGGGGCAAGCCGCTCGTTAACCCTTTCAGCCGAGCTTGCTGACGCGCAGCTTCAAGCGCTGACCTCGACGCTCGAGGCGCTTGCGCTTTTCCACCAGGGGTGGGCATTTATAGGCATTCCAGTAGGTCACCTGACAATCGAGACAGTAATGGCATTCATTCGGATTGATCTCGCCGGTGGCCCGTATCGCTTGCGATGGACATTCCGTGGCACAGGTCTGACAGGGCCTGCCACACTCTCGGCGGCGCCGCAACCAATCGAAGATGCGAAAACGGGAAGGAAAGGTCAAAGCGGCCCCCAGCACGCACAGATACTTGCAAAAAAACTTGCCGTTAAACGCCGACACCAGCACCAGCGCGCCGGCATAGAGCAGGAAGGTCCACTGCCTTTGGAAGTGCATATTGATGGCCGTCTTGAACGGCTCCACCTCAGCAAAGCGCGCCATGGTCCCCACGGAGTGCAAGGAAAGCCCAAACAGTAAAACGAGCAGGACGTATTTCACCGCTAACAACCGTTCATGGAGCACCGCCGGCAACTCCAGCTGCTTCAGCCCCAAACGCCGGCTCGCTTTGTTGACCAGTTCCTGTAAGGCACCGAAGGGACAAAGCCAACCGCAAAAGACACCCCGCCCCCATAGCAGCAGGGTCAAGGCGACGAACGACCAAAGGATGAACAGCAGCGGATCGATGAGAAAAGTATCCCAATGAAAGTCGCGCACGACCGCCTGAGTGAAAGTAAAGACATTGATCACCGAAAGCTGGGCAAGGCCATACCAGCCAATGAAAACCAGGGTGTACACTAAGAAGGCATCCCGCACCCGCAGCAGCAACGAGGGCTGGCGCGCGAGCCAATCCTGTAATATCAGCACCGTGGTGAGCACCACCAGCCCTGCCACCAGCACGGCGGCGCGAACCTTCCGCTGCTGCCACACCGCCATCCACAGCGGCTCCATTGGCGCTTCATCGCTGGACGCCCGCCCCGGCCCAGGTGACGCCGGCGGTGCGCCCTGCGTGGCGCGCTCGGGCAACGATGCGGCCACCAACGGAATGCCCCGAGAGGCCGCGACCGCTTTTGCGGCCCGCGTGATCGAGGCATTGAGAACCATCACCGTGATGGTCGCCCCGCTGATGCCGTCCACGGTCACATAGCCCTCCCGCGCCGCCCCACCGATCTTGATCGGATGGGCGATATTCTGGCCGCGGTATTGCTCGATGTGGCGGACGAGATCCTGCTCAGAGATCCCCACCACCAGGATCGGTTCTTCATGATGGACGATCGCAAGCCCGGTGATCGCCCCCTCGGTGGAAAGCCCCACCAGGGTGCTGATGGGCTTCCCGGAGTAGGCGGGTATCGGCATCACCTGGTCGGTGAGAAACACATAGCCGAGCCTTCGGGACGCCTGGAAAACCCCCGCTGCCGGCGGGTTGCCCGTAAACGCGCCGACGCGATCGGCGCCGGGAAAGAATTGCGCGGCGAGGACTTGGATACGGTCTTCTCGGGAGTCGGAGGCAGGGCCTGCTGCGGATGGCAAGGCGTACTCGGCAACCGCGAACAGTAACAGCAAGAGAATGATATGCACCAAACTGACCAGACAAAAGCGCTGATACGGTTGAAACCCCAAGGGAATTGGCTCTGGAGCAGCGGGAAACTACCCGCCATTCGCCCCTGGGACATTGACCTGGGTCAAGTGCCGAACGCGGCCTCGAGGTCCTCGGCCACCGGAAAACAAGCGCAGCCCGGCGGGACCCGGCCCTTGACATAGGTCAAGGAGTGCGCCGCCGCGGGTCTGTAGTATGGCAGTGTTGCGGCCTCTTGGGCCGCCAGGCCAAAAAGAGCCCAGGTGATGACGCCGTTACCGCGCAGGGTGCCGCTGTTTCTTAAACAGCGCGTTCGCGAGAGCATACGATGGGAGTTCAGAAGCGATGAGTGCGAGTTTTACCAAATCCATGGCGCGCAACATCTTCTATGGAGGCACGGTATTTTTCATCCTGGTATTCCTGGCGCTGACCTTTGACACCACGCGAGCGCTCCCCGCAAGGGACCATCGCGAAAATCTCACGGCCCAGGTGGCCGAGGGCAAGGAGGTATGGGAGAAAAACAACTGCATCGGTTGCCACACCCTGCTGGGAGAGGGCGCTTATTTCGCGCCGGAGCTTGGCAACGTCTATGAGCGCTTCGGGAATAATAAAGAGGCCATCAAGATTTTCATCAAGACCCGACCGAGGAACGGCGTCCCGGGTAGGCGAAGCATGCCTCAGTTCAACCTCTCCGACGAAGAGCTCGAAGCCGTCGCCGAGTTCTTGAAATACACCTCGGAGATCGATACCGCGAGCTGGCCACCCAACATTCAAGGTTAACCCCGTTTTGAAGGAGCGCGAGATGGTCTACCAATCGCAAGCGGTTGCTAAGCCCTATTTCATCGCCGCCATCGGTCTGTTTGTCGGACAGGTGATGTTTGGCTTGATCCTGGGTCTGCAGTATGTCATCGGGGACTTTTTGTTTCCCACCATTCCCTTCAATGTCGCGCGCATGGTGCATACGAACTTATTGATTGTATGGCTGTTATTTGGCTTCATGGGGGCAACCTATTACCTCATACCGGAGGAAGCCGAAACCGAGCTGCACAGTCCGCGGCTTGCCATCATCACCTTCTGGGTGTTCTTGGCCGCCGGTGTTCTCACCATCCTGGGATACCTCATGGTGCCCTACGCCACGCTGGCGGAGGCGACCGGCAACAGCTTGCTGCCCACCATGGGGCGCGAATTCTTGGAGCAACCCACCCTCACCAAAATCGGTATCGTGGTGGTTGCCTTGGCGTTCCTGTATAACGTTGGGATTACCGTGCTCAAGGGCAAGAAAACGGTCATCAATACCGTATTGCTGCTCGGACTCACCGGCCTTGCGCTGATGTTCCTGTTCGCGTTTTACAATCCCTCCGCGTTAACGCTGGACAAATACTACTGGTGGTGGGTGGTCCACTTGTGGGTCGAAGGGGTTTGGGAACTGATTCTAGGCGCCATCCTAGCCTTTGTGCTGATTAAAGTGACCGGCGTTGACCGGGAAGTCATCGAAAAGTGGCTCTACGTCATCATAGCGGCGGCGCTCGTGACGGGTATTATCGGCACCGGCCATCATTACTATTGGATCGGCGCGCCGGAGTACTGGCAGTGGTGGGGATCGATCTTCTCTGCCTTGGAACCTCTGCCGTTCTTTATGATGACCCTTTTTGCCTTCAACATGGTTAACCGGCGCCGGCGCAACCATCCCAACAAGGCGGCCACGCTGTGGGCGTTGGGCACCGCGGTGATGGCGTTTCTCGGCGCCGGAGTCTGGGGTTTCTTACACACCCTGGCGCCGGTCAACTTCTACACGCACGGCACGCAGATCACGGCGGCGCACGGCCACCTCGCGTTCTTCGGCGCCTACGTTATGATCGTGCTCACGATCATCTCTTATGCCGCGCCACAACTGCTAGGCCAAGGCGAGGCCCGGAGCAACCGGCAACAAGTGCTCGAGATGTGGTCGTTCTGGCTGATGAGCGTCGCGATGGTTTTCATCGTGTTGTTCCTAACCGGCGCCGGCATCCTCCAGATTTGGTTGCAGCGGGTTTCTGAGAATCCACAGCCGTTTATGGCGGTTCAAGAGCAGATTGCACTCTTTTACTGGATGCGCACCGTGGCCGGCATCGTGTTTTTTATCGGGGTTATGGTGTTTGTTGCCAGTTTCTTGGTCAAAGGCCGGGAGGTTGCCAGGGAAACACCCGCGGCCATCGAAGCCGCGGCCTGATGAAGCCCCTGCAGGAGGGGGGAAGGGACGCAAACTCTCCCCCTCACTCGGTAGCCGACGGGCCTTTTCCCACTTTTTCAAAGGCGTGATATGTCAGCAGGCGCCGTAAGCCTCAGTGCCGGTACTGCCCTCGAGGCACCGTTCTATCTGCCGCAGGGCAATGAAATAGCGCTGTTCGACCACGCGTGGCGCCACCAGTTGCCGATGCTCATCAAAGGTCCGACGGGCTGTGGCAAGACGCGTTTCATTGCGCACATGGCGGCACGGCTCGGTCGCCCCTTATACACCGTGGCCTGCCATGATGATCTGTCCGCCAGCGACCTGGTGGGTCGTCATCTCATTGGGCGCGAGGGTACATTCTGGAGTGATGGTCCCCTGGCAAAGGCCGTGCGAGAAGGGGCCATCTGCTACCTCGACGAGGTGGTGGAGGCGCGCAAAGACACGACCGTGGTGTTGCATCCCCTGTCCGATGATCGGCGCATCTTGCCCATCGAGCGCACCGGCGAAACGCTGCATGCGCCACCGGAATTCATGCTCGTGGTCTCTTACAATCCAGGTTACCAGAATATGCTAAAGGGGATGAAACCCAGCACACGCCAACGGTTCGTGGCCATTCGTTTCAGATATCCGCTGCCCGAGCTTGAACAGGAAATCCTCAGGATCGAGACAGGCATCGACAACCGCCTGGCACATAGGTTGGTCACCCTCGGCACGGCGTTGCGCTCGCTCACGGATCACGATCTTGAAGCCAGTGCCAGCACACGCCTGCTGGTGTATGCCGCCACCCTAATTCAAGGCGGGGTCGAAGCGCTCGAAGCCTGCCGTGCGAGTTTGGTGGAGCCGCTCACCGACGACGAGGAAACCGCCGAGGCCTTGATGGAGGTGGCCAATGCCGTCTTTGGGGCCTAACCTGGGCGCCACCGGGGACGCGATACCGGGGCAACGACTGGCGATCATCGCTGAAACCCTCTATCTCATCAATCTCTTGCTGCTACCAGGGCTGGCGTTCTTGGCGCTGGTGGCGCTGTATTTTCGCACCATCGCCAACGCGCCACCGCTGGCCGCTTGCCATCTGCGACAGACGCTCTCGGCCAGTCTCTGGGCGGGCGGCATCCTGGTCGTTGCCAACGGCTTCATCATCCTGCTCGGAGGGTATGCGACAGGCGCCACGTGGGTGGTAGCGATCCTCTACTTCGTTTGTTGCCATTCGGCATTGGTGCTGGCGGGCGCATTAGGCCTTGCGCGGGCCATGGCGGGACAGCCCTATCGTTATCCGCTCGTCGGTCGCAATTGTTAACTTGATTAGAGACACCCGCAAATGATCAACCCACAGCCTAAGCGCCTGCTCTATCGAAGTGCTTTCTTTGTGCTCTTTCTGGTAGCGCCACCGCTGGATCTGTTCCGGCTCGATTTAACCCTCGGCCATTTCATTCTATTCGGGCAGGACTGGACCCTGGGACTGGATTCTTTCGTCGCCGGAGCCGCTGGCCCAGGCCAGGCCGCAGTCAATCTCGTACTGCGAGGATTCCTTCCCATTGCCGCCCTCATCGGTGTGCTCGGCTACACGGCGTGGCGTTGGGGGCGCCTCTATTGCGGTTGGCTTTGCCCGCATTTTTCGGTCGTCGAGAGCATCAACGCACTCATGCGCCGCGCCTCGGGTAAGCCCACCCTGTGGGAGCGCAGCCCCTTGCCCGAGCGCCTCCCCAACGGCCGCCGCCTTGTTCCCAACCGCAAGTATTGGCTGTTGCTGCTGATCGCCGTGTTCGGTTTTGCCTTCCTCTGGGCCGTGACGTTACTCACTTATCTGCTGCCGCCCAGCGAAATCTATCACAACCTGCTGCACGGCACCCTCACCCGAAATCAGAGCGTATTTCTCGGGGTGGCAACGCTGTTATTCGCTTTGGAGTTCACCCTGGCCCGTCACCTGTTCTGCCGATTCGGCTGTGCGGTTGGCGTATTTCAGAGTTTTGTGTGGATGGCCAATAAAAGCGCCCTGGTGGTGGGCTTCGACCGATCCCGTGGGGCCGAGTGCGCGCGTTGCAATGCGGCGTGTGAAAACGCCTGTCCGATGCGCCTCAGGCCGCGCGGAATCAAGCGCCGCATGTTCACCTGTACGAACTGTGGGGAGTGTCTTTCGGCCTGCCAACAGGTGCAGGCACGAAATCCCCGTGGCGCGCTCCTGCGCTGGGTAGAGGGCGACTGCGCCCTGGACGTTTCCATGCGCGATTTCGGCTGTCGGCCCAGCGTGCCGGACGGCTGCTTCTCCAACTTAACGGTTCCTGCGGGGTCCGCAAAGGACTCGCCGCAAAAGGCGCATTACGGACCGACGTTAGGAGTTGCGCTCGCCGCGGTCGATCCGCGCCAAGAGCCCGGGTCGGCGGCTCATTCCTCGTGACCGCCGGTCTCTAGGGTACCTTTGCGGCTATGGAAGAACTGGTCGGAAAGCTTTGGCATCGCTGGATTACCCGGGTTACCGGCAAGCACTATCCCGACAAGGGGATCTCGTTGGAGGAGATGGCTAAGGCGGCGGGGCTATGGTTTCGCGCCTTCGGCGGTGATCCAGCGCGACACGTGGAGGCCGCTACCGCGACTGTCCACGGCGGCAGGCGCAGCTGGGGACAACGGATTGCCGGCACCGACACGCGCGTTGAGCTCGCCTGGCAAGATGAGCGGACACTGCGGCTGCCCTCGCGGATCGACGCCTTCCCAAGCCGAGAGTTGAACCGTGATCTCTATTTTTGGCTGACCGTGCTGGCCGCCC
>JAGTVB010000162.1 GCA_018224385.1 Gammaproteobacteria bacterium | reverse complement strand
GAAGTTGTTGGTCCAACTTCAGTCTACAGAAAGGCCGATGTGTCATACACCCAGTGTGACTCCCCTATTCGGCAAACTTGGAACTACTGAGGGTATTGAATGCCGCTACCATCGCGTTATTATCGAATGTTGCTTATTGCTTTTTCCCCTCGCTAACGGCAGCCCTGGTGGAGACGATTATCGCCCCTGCGCTAGGCTTTTTTGCTCGGATTTTCTTTTAGGGCCCTTTGTGAGCGTCTCTCGGTCAAGCGCGCGTTATCGCGGAGCAGATCATGGATTTGGAGCTCAACCCTTGCTAACTGACGTTGAGCACCCGAGAGCTGATCGCGCAGCGTCACCCCTGCTTCTTGCAGTCCCACACGCTCTCTATCCAACACATGAGTTCGCTCTTCAAGTTGCTTATAGCTCAGTTGCGCTTGTGCGAATGCCTTCTCTAGGCGCGCCGACTCTTTGAGTTCGTTTTCAAGCCGTGCCTCCATCTTTGACCTAACTTCAATCCAAGTTTTCTCTTTGTTGTGCCATGCAACCAAAGTCGCCTGGGCACGATTTTGGGTCAACTTGAGCGCTCGTTGCAATGCCTGCTCGCGTTGGCTTGCTTCACGCTTCATCGCATCAAGGGCGCTACGCGCCTGCTGCTCGATTTCGGCTTGTCGTTGCATCGTGTTGGCCAATTGATCCTGTAGTTCTGTCACCGCGACGTGCATTTGTGCATTGAGCTCTGCTTCCCGGGCGTGAGCTTTGTGTAGATCCGCTTCGAGTGCGCCAATGTGTTCCGCGGCAACTCGGGCGTCGGCATCCGCCTGGATTTCTTGCGCCACACGCTGCTGCCGTTGCTCTGCCAATTCATTCCTGCTGTGTTCGAGCTCGTCGGTTAATGCCGTGACCCGATCACCAAACACTGCCGATTCCCGCCGAGCGGCTTCTGCTTCCTCATGGGCTTTTTGAACGTCGGCCCGTGCACGCGCAATTGCGCGATCAGCCTCAGCACGCAAGTCCTCGAGTGCCTGGTGGGCGTCTTCCAATGCCGCGCGCCATAAGTCACTGAAAGTTTTTTCAAAAAAGACCTTCAAAGGGTCTGGAGCGGAAGGAGAGGCTTCCTCCTCATCGTTGGTTGCCTGTTGCATTTCCCTTCGCCACCGCTGGCGGTGTTTATGGATGGTCGTTTTGCTACCGCGGGCGAGCAAGTCGTGGAGCGCGTCGATAGTGACATGACGACCTTGGCGTTGGAGTGAATTGGCAGCTTCACAGACCTCGTCATAATTGAGGGGGGGGTGTCTTTCCACTTTTTGACTCCAGTGCCTTTCTGAGCAGTAACCCAAGACCTTTTCGGAACGAGACGCTACAAACCAGTTAACCAAGCGTACCATTATATACATAATACGTTGTATGTAATATGTATGATAATGTGAGAATAACTATTTACTTGCGATAAGTATGATTCTCGCATTTAATAGTTAGGAGAAGATGTGCTTATTGGCGAGGTCAAAATGGATGAAACACTCACACCGGCACTAAGCGCCACCAGACTTTCGGCATCGCTCACGCGGGAAATTGAGATGGCCCAGCGCTACCTGCGTAGTCAGCATGCCAGCGCGACACGACGTGCATACGCTGCCGATTGGCGAATTTTTCTGGCTTGGTGTGCAGTAAGAGGCCTTCAAGCGCTACCGGCGAGCGCGGAGACGGTCGCGCTTTTCTTAAGCGCCGAGGCGGAAGGGAACCAGCGACGCCCTGCGACACTCGCCCGGCGCGCCGCCGCCATTCGACTCGCTCATCGTTCGCAGGATTGCGAATCGCCCACCAACAGTGAGTTGGTAAAGGCAACGATGCGCGGTATTCGCCGCGCGCACGGTGCAGCGCCGCGGCAAAAGGCGCCCGCGCTGGCGGTGCATATTCGCAGCATGGTGGCGCTTACGGATCCTGCGACATTGACCGGCCGGCGCGATCGGGCGTTGCTACTCTTGGGGTTTGCCGGTGCCTTGCGCCGTTCAGAGCTGGTAGGGCTTCGAGTTGAAGATCTAGAGGAAACACCGCGCGGTTTGCAGCTTACCATTCGCCAATCAAAGACGGATCAGGAAGCGGTAGGGGAAAGCATAGCGGTGCTTCGGGGAAGCGAGTTTTGTCCAGTCCAGGCGGTAAAGCTTTGGCGGGAGGCGGCAGGCGTTGACACCGGCCCGCTTTTCCGGAGGGTGCGCCGGGGTGGGCAGGTCGGCGCAACGGCGCTGACCCCTTACACGGTAGCTCTCATCGTCAAGAAATATGCGGCCCGATCGGGGCTCGATCCAAGCGCTTTTGCCGGTCACAGCTTGCGATCCGGGTTCTTGACGAGTGCCGCGATGAATCGCGCCAGCCTTTTTAAGCTGCGCGAAATTTCCCGGCATAAGTCTCTGGACACGCTGCAAGTGTATGTGCGCCGCGCCGAGGCGTTCGACGACCACGCCGGCGAGGGTTTGTTGTGAACGTCTCTTGCTCCGAGCAGCGATGATATTGAGTGTAATACCCCAAGAAAGAGGATACCCAACCCGCTGATATCGTGCCTTGCTTCCCATTCACCTTAGAGCATGTTCTAAAACCCCAACGAGCGCAGGCAGAACAAGGCGCACGCTGGCGAGAAACCGGAGTGTACCAGGGGGAAGTGTACAAGCGATAGTTATCGTCTACCCACTCCAGTGCCGTATGGGTGAGGTAGGCCAGGAGGATGAGAGTCGCCAACAAGGAGGACAGATGCTGTTTGCCATGGCCGTAGTTGTGTTCGAACTAATCGCCCTTGGCCTTGAGCGTGTTGTTGTTTCGTTTTCTATTTTCCAGCGGCTGCGTTCCGCCGCGACCGTCTCGGGTAGGTTGTGTTCATGCAGTGGATGG
>JAGTVB010000161.1 GCA_018224385.1 Gammaproteobacteria bacterium | reverse complement strand
GAGGCGCAACGGCTACTATTGCGGCACCGCCGTCCCGACGTTCCCGTAGCGATCGTCACCGCCGCCTACCGCGAGCAGCAGCGCATTGAGCGAGTCACCCTGGCGGAGATGGCGAGGTGCGATGTCGGCATGCAAAGCACCATTCTGGTTGGCAACCGCAGCACGTATTTCTGCGAAGGGTTGATGATCACCCCACGTGGCTATGGTCACAAATACCACGATGTCACCGGGGAGGCCAAACGGGGTGAAAAACCGGGTCGGTCGCTTTCCTTGGGGCTTGTGGGCTGGCAAGCCGCCGTGCATCGCTATTTGAGCGAAAAACCGGCGGCATCGATCGGCTCTGCGGCCCGCAAGCTCGACATACCGCTCGGTGAGGTTCTGGAAGCAATCGCCGAGCGCGAGAGCGATGCGGGGCCGCCCGCTAGCAGGTATAGGGCAACACCAGTCGGCGCGGCACAGCTTTCCGAAGTCCTCGAGGCGTTACGCCACTGGGGCTGGCTGCGTGCCGTGGTTGACACCGAGGCAGGCACTCGCGCCGAGCTGCTCCTCCGGGGCGATGACCTGAAGCAGGTCGGCGACCAGCTGCAGGTACTTCATGAGCGCTTTACACTGCACATCCCTTGGCGGAAGGTGGCGGCGGTCTGGTTGGTAAGCGGAAGCGATACCGGTTACGGTGCATGTTTTCTCGATGACCGAAAGGAACCGGTGTGTGCGTTCTGGCTTGCAATCGACACGGGGAAAATCGATGCTAGGGCTCTCGTTCACTTTCTCGATACCCGTGATCGACTGGGGGAACCAGAAGAGTGCAGGCGAACCCAGACCGGAGCGCCGCAGCCCCTGGTCGAAACCGAGCAAGCTAAGGATACCGATTTCTCTGTCGAGGCGCGGGATACCCTTTATCGCATCATGCGGGCGCGGCGCGATATGCGTCACTTCCGGCCGGCAGCCAGAGTCGAGCCGGCGGCCCTGCAGCGGATCTTACAGGCAGCCCAGATGGCACCCTCGGTGGGCCTGATGCAGCCCTGGCGTCTGATCCGTATTCGTGACCGCGCCTTGCGGGCAGCAACGGCGGCGCTGGTTGACCGTGAGCGCGAACGAACCGCCGAGGCCTTCGGCAAACGAGGCGCAGAGTTCCTGCAGCTCAAGGTTGAAGGGATCCACGACTGTGCCGAGCTGCTGGCCGTGGTCCAGGCACCCGATGACGGTACCCTGCTGGGGCGGCGCACCCTGCCGCTAGAGATGGCGCTATGCTCTACGGCCTGTGCCATTCAGAACATGTGGCTGGCGGCGCGAGCAGAAAATCTGGGCCTCGGCTGGGTATCCTTCTTTGATCCGGTTGAGCTGGCTACCTTGCTCAAATGCCCGCAAGGCGCTAAGCCGATCGCCCTGCTGTGCCTTGGCCCCGTACACGAGTTCTATGCGCGGCCCATGCTGGAGGAAGTCGGCTGGCGCCAAGCCCGACCGTTGGAGAACTCTATCTTTGAGGACCGCTGGACGGATGAATCCATGGCCGGTGCGCGTACGCCCGGCGCAGAGCCTCCCGGGTAACCATAAGTGCCGCTTCTCAGGACCAACAAACGGCCGAAAACGACACCCCCGCAGCTGGCTTGTGGCTACACAGGCGCGCGCGGGTTCTCTTAGAGAACCCGGTAATTATGCTTGCTCAGCTGTTCCACACACGCCTATTTTCCAGATTCGTAGAGATCCCTTCGAGCACGATCGCTGTCCGGTAACGTGTTGAGAGATCAGTGCGCCAGACCGCAGGGCTGCAAGCGGTTCTCTACCTGCTCGTGGGTCAGGGATCGTGGCGCGATTGCTCTCACGCTTTCAGACAGAATAGGCCGCCTGCAAGGTCCGCAGGTTGTCGATCAGTTGCTCCGTGGTGCGCCGCGAGAGGCTGACCCCGGAGAGTGCATTGAGCAGCAGGGCAATGGTCGTGCCGTTGTGTAACACGGAGGTGGTTACCGGTGAGAGCCAGCCGAACGCGGCGCCGAGCACGATGGCGGAGTTGATGCCTGATGCGAGGCGAAAGTTGTTCCTGATGAGACCCATGGTGCGGCCCGCCAGGTCCCGGGCATTTGCCAGATCCTCCAGCCGGTCCTCCAGCAACAGAATATCCGCGGTCTCGCGGGCGATCATGGCCCCACGGGGCATGGATAAACCCACATCCGCCGAGGCCAAGGCCGGCCCGTCATTGACCCCATCGCCGACGAAGGCGACCACGCGGCCTTGCGCCTTGAGCGCCTTGATGACCTCGGCTTTGTCTTCTGGGGGCATCTCGGCGTAAACCTCGTCCATGCCAAGATCGCTGGCCAAAACCTCGGCCTTGTTGCGCTGATCCCCGGTCAGCATCACCAATCGCTCCACCCCTAGGGCTTTGAGGCGCTCCAAGACCCTCGGCGTCTCAGGGCGCAGGGTATCGCGCAGTGCTATGAGGCCGATCGGCGTTTTCTCTGCGGCGATATAGAGCAGGCTCTTGCCCTCGGCCTCGTAGGCCTCGATGGCATTGTGGTAGCGGTCAAAGGAAAGACCTTCATGCTCCTCGAGGTAATGGCGGCTCCCCACCAGTATCCGCTTCCCGTCCACCTGCGTGCTCAGCCCGTGGGCGACCATGAACGCCACGTCCCCGTGGTCCACATGGGCCAAAGCCTCCTCCCGGGCACGACGCACCACCGCCAGCGCCAGAGGATGAGTCGCATGCTCCTCAAGGGAGGCGACCAAGGCCAGCAGCTTCTCCTCCGACCAGGTTGAGGGAGGCAAGGGACGAACGTCGGTGACCTCCAACAGACCATAGGTGAGCGTCCCCGTCTTGTCGAAAACCATCGTGTCCACGCGCGCCAGGTCCTCCATGGCCTGGCTTCCTTTGAACAGCACGCTGTGCCGGGCCGCCTGATACAAACCGGACTTGAACGCCACTGGGGTGCCGAGCTTGATGGCACAGGCATAATCCACTAGAAACACCGCCGCCAAGCGGCGCGCATCGCCCGTCAGCAGGAAAGTGGCGCCCCCCAGACCGAGGGTCAGGTACACGCGTTGGTTAGCGAGCTCCTCGGCTAGTTGTTGGGTCTTGGAGCGCGCCTTAAGGGATTCTGCAATGAGCCTTGAGATGCGCGCCATGGTGGTTTCTTCACCCACCCGCAGCGCCTGCACCTTGAGACGGCCTTCTTCTAACGCCGAGCCGGAAAGCACTGCATCGCCCACCTCTCGACGCACCGGGACACTCTCACCGGTGAGCGCGGCTTCATTGACAAGCGCCGTGCCATCGGCCACTTTGCCATCGATAGGAATGGCCTCGCCAGGGCCTACCACAACGAACTCGCCCTCCTCGATCGCCCGCGTATCCACCTGCACCAGTGCGCCGCTACGCTCGACCCACGCCCGGGTGGGGGCGGGCTTGAGCAGGCTCTTCACCAGATGGTCAGACTGGCGCGCCGTCTGTTTCCCCAGGTAATCCCCGAGCTTAAGCAAAATGTTGGTGGTGCCCGCGGTGAAGTACTCCCGCCGGCCGGTGGCGACCGCGACAGCAATAGCATCCAGCACCTCCACCTTAACCCCTTGTGTGAACAAGGTCTTGATCCCCTTCCACAGCGTGGACCACGTGGCGGTGACGCTGATCGCCGGCCGTAACGTCCGCGGTGTGAAGGGTAACGCCGCCAGCACCGCGAGTGAGACCAGCAGGTCGCCCAGATCGGGCGACTCCTCTTCGGGGAGCAAGCCCCTGAGGCTTAGCTCCCTGGCGGTAAGCGTGGCAAGGCGCTCGACCAACCAATCTCGGGTCTCTGCTTGCCCATCGTAGTTGACCACCACCGAGGCGGCGCCGCGATTGACACGTACCCGTTCCACCCCTTCGCGAGACTCGAGCAACGCCGCGAAATAGGCACTGTCGACGGTGGCGCGCGCCAGCACCGGTAGCTTAAAGCGCAGTCGGCATGAGAGCTCATGGACCGGGGTCATCCGTTGGAGCGTGGTCGTTGACACGAAACCAAGCGGCAGCGGTACTGAGCCCGCCTACCGCGTCCCTCCCCGTTTACTGATGGTGTTCTTCTTCAGCCTTTATCTCGGCTTGTGCATCGCGGAAGCGCTCCTTGAGCTCCTCAAAGCCGCCCTCCATCAGCGACCAGGCCTTTACCGCAGTCTTGATGGTCGCGCGTTGCACATTTTCGTTGGTCAGCAAAAAGGCCGCCGTCGCTCCGAGCAGAGCTCCGGTCCAGAACCGCTGGCCGCCAAGCCCCAGAAAGCTCACATTGCCTGGGATCTGCCCATAGGCGGTATAGGAATCGACCGGAGCTTGCCCGGAATAAGGGGAATAGCCGTACGGCGCGAACTGTGGAGCGGGATAGGACGCATAGGGCTGGGCCTGGAATTGGCCATAATGATACCCTGGCGGCAACTGATGATGGGAACTCATCGCAGACTCCTCGAAACACACTTACTCGGGGTTCAGCACGTACATGACGCCGGTGCCGGTCGCTACCGTCACGGCCGTAGAGACTAACGGTCCGCCACCGATGTAACCGGCGACCACCGTCGCCGCGGCGGTGGCGAGCGCGCTGCTGGCGCTGACCTTGAGGGTGTTGACTAACGCCTGCTGACCTTCGATCTCATTACGTTGCAGACGGCGCAAGTTGACGCTGGCGGCACCCACAGCCCCAATGATGGCCCCCACGGCCGCCATCCTCAGCAAAGATTGGCTCGGCGTGCCTGAGCTTGGGTGCGGATAGGTCGGGGCATAAGGCATAACGGCGTAGGCGGGGTAATTCATGGCCCTAGTCTCCTTAGTCAGCATTGGATTCCGGCTCCTCACCGGCGGCTTTGGACGCGGCCGATTTGCCGCTGCCAGCCTCTTTGACCTGCCCAAAGCCCTCCTTGACCTTCTCGGCCGCCTTGGCGGTACCGCGGAAAAGGGCTTGACGCAGCGGGTTGTCCGTCAACAAAAGCACCACTGCCGCCCCCACCAAGGCACCTTTAATGAAGTCCCCATCGTTGAGATAGCGACCCAGCTTGGAGGGGTTCACGTCACCTTTCAAGGCATCGTCCATGAGCTCACTGATACCGTGGCCCATGCCCGGCTGCGCCACAGCCCAGGGAACAGGGGCACCCGGCGGCGGATAGGGTGGATAACCGCCGTACACAGGCTGGCCTGGGTAGCCCGCGACGCCGCCTTGGCCGCCTTGGTAGTAAGGACCCGGACCAGGTGCATAGGCATGACCATGACCATGGCCACCCATGCCAGGGCTCGGACCGTAACCCATTCCAGGGCCGGCGAAACCGCTTACTTGTCCGACTTCGGGTGCGTAGGCAGTGTATGCTGGACCCGGTGGAGGAGCCGCACCAACCTGGGGGTGATAGTACATCCCGGCACCCGCCATGCCTTGTGGAGGACCGAATCCTTGATGGGGGGCTTGATCTGCGGTTGGGCCCTGATAACCCCCATTGGGTTCTCCAGTAGCACTCGCTGGAGCCCGGCCCTGCTCGGATCCTGCCGCTCCGGCCTCAGGTCTTCCTTCGTGATGTGACGTCATTCTTTACCCCTGCTTGCTTCTGCTGTTGCTCGACGCTGAGGGGGTTGTGAGGGTCTGCAATGCCTGCACCGCCGCCCTCTCGTCACCCTCGATCAAATCGGCCAGCACCCTTGGGGGGATCCGCGTTGGGTCGTAGTGCACGACAACCGATCTCGCCGGCAAGTTAAGGCGCACTTCACGCACCCCTTGGATGCCATTCATCAGCTCCCGCAACTGCCCAGTCTCCGCGCGCGGGACTTTTTCCAAAAGCCCTGCGGAAAACACGATACGGATGCGGCCGTTCACGTGATGCTTGATAGAGAAATACGGTCTGAGTTGGAGCAGCTCTCTGGAGTCCGAGTAATTCATCAACAGCAAACCACTGTAGTAAATGCAGCGCAAGCAACGGCCGGTGCCTGAAACTACCCCTAGGAAATGCGATCGGCGCCCAGGAGACCGTGGGTCTAGAAACCCCCAACGTTTCCCTCCGCTAAGGACAGAGCCACCGCTCTAGTTTTATTGTTATTTGAGCGCGGTAACCAACGACAGCACCGAGCGCTCTAACGTGCTCTGGAAAAACGCGCCGAAAAGCGCCTTTCCGAACAGCGCTCCTGCCATCGAGGCACCAGGGGCTTGCAGGGCCGATGGGACTTTAGCTTCCAGACAACCGCTCTGCCGCAACACTGACAGCAGGCTTTCGGCGTTGGTCTGCGTAGCGGAATACAGGATGATCATACTACAGGCTCGCTGATTATGGGTTACCAACTGCACCCCGGGAAGAGACTCCAGCATTGCCTTGAGCTGCCCAGTGCGGGCGGCAGAGCACTTCAACTTCGGTGATCTCACCCGGAGCCGTCCGGGTACATGATGGATATAGTGGCCCATATTGCACCTGCCCTAGCACGAAAAAGATATCTCAGTCATTAGGTCGTAGGTGGACTGTGTGAACCGTTCCGGCAACTTTAAGGTACTCGAGCCGCCGCCTCAAGCGGCATAAACGGATTCAATGTAGTTATGATAATTATTCCGATTCTACTTTTCAAACCGCCGAATTACAAACATCTTTTGCTGCGAAGGCCACGAGAACGCGGCTCATTGTCCCTTCAGTGGATCACGGCGAGCTAGCCGACCGCAATGCTATTTCGTCCGTCTCCCTGCCCTCTATAATTGGCCGCATCAAGCGACAGCGCACAGATCCGTATGCAGCGTATCAAATCACGTCCAAGCTTCAGATCTTCCTCGTCTCCTGTACCCAACGTTCCGGTATAGATTTCCAGGCCCACATAGAGGAATCGTCTGCTACGCCAGACTGCTTCGGGAATGACCGCCCGACACACAGGATAGACAGGCGTAGGCTGCGATGAAGATACCCCGGCTAGCGCCCGATCACTTCCCTGAACGATGTACATGATTATCGCCTGGCGTGTGTTGCTGCTGACCACACTTGGACGCGCGTGCCCCGAGTTGCCCTGCGACGTCGTGTTCGAAACCGAGCAGTGGCAAGCCGCTTACACCGTGGCTAAGAAGGCCCCGCCTCCAAAAACGCCACCTTCTCTCGACCAGATGGTGCGCATCGTTGCGGGCTTCGGCGGTTTTCTTAACCGCAAACATGATGGGTTCCCTGGCTCGAAAACGCTTTGGATTGGTTTGCAATGGGTTCAAGATTTCGCTATCGCACTCGCCGCTCAGCAGGCCAGTCAGAACCGAAGATATGTGTAAGGAAATGACGTGGGTGTAGGTGTTTCTGTTAAGCGAAAGTACACGATCGGGAGTGTCACAGCCCAAACCGTCAATTTTTTCGGCATAGCAAATTTTTTTGTTTACGCTGCTTGGGATAGCCGGATTTGTGCCATTGGTTTTCTCTTTCGTGGTGTGAAACAAATCTTGTCCTTAACATCTGCAAATGCCGGTAAAACATCTTTCCTAAAAATATTCGACACCGATTGTTTGCAGGACAACCGACCTCTAATAACCGTATACGCCGTCGAACTCGCTTGCCAGCGCCCGATCAAGAAATGTGTCGCTGTGTTTTCGCT
>JAGTVB010000160.1 GCA_018224385.1 Gammaproteobacteria bacterium | reverse complement strand
GGATAACTCTTGCGATTGGGCACCAGCCCGGAGATCACATAAACGGTCTCGCCCCGCGCTAACCCCGCAGCCATGACCACCACCGGCGCACAGTGGCGGCCGAAACCCGTGCCCATCCGGTCGTTGAGCCATTCCACCATCGGATGCAGACGCCAGAGGTACTGGAGCTTAGGCCAGGTGCTCTCATCCTGGCGGGAGCGCTCGATCTCGGCGCGGATGGCGCGCTCATCGTCGGTCAGCGTAAAGCGCCAACCCTCGGGCACTACCTCGTGGGGCAACTGGGCGAAGCGATGGCGCAGGTCCGCGGGTGCCACCACGGCGATACGCCGGGCCGTGTCGTCCGTGCTGTATTGCACTTGTTGGCGGACGCCATTCAGATGCGCCAGCGCCGCGCGCGCGAACTCGTACTCGCCGGGATAAAGAGAAAGCGGCGGGGCAGTGGGCGGCGGGCTGGCAGTGGCGCTCGCCGGCGCTGGCGCGGCGGTGCCGAGAAACAAGGCCATCAACTCCTCGCCCGCATCCGTCTTGGGCGTCAGCTCGGCGTCGAACACGTCGGCCGTCTTACCCTCGGCGATGGCCTTTTCGGTGATCTTCTCCTCTTCCTGGATGTCGTAGACGTTCATGAAGGCCGAGGGATCGCCTATGTTTTCGTAGGCTTGCTGATCCTTGTCCTCTAAAATCTCGAGGATGCGCATGTCACCGCGGATCGTCGGGTGGCGGCTCTCGGTGACGAGATAATAAATGAGCGGCGCTCGGCGCTGACCGTAACGGTCGATACGCCCATTGCGCTGCTGGAACACCATCAGGGACCACGGGATGTCGAAGTGAATCAGCCGGTGGCATTGATAGTGGAGATTGATACCCTCGGAGGCGACGTCGGAGCAGAGCAGCACCCGAAGCGGCGAGCCCGCACGACCGAACTGCTCCACGACGCCTTGCTGCTCCACGTCGCTCATGCTGCCGTGGAGCAGCGTGATTTGATCGGCTTTGAGCCGCAAGTCGGCGGCCAGGTGGCGCTGGAGGAAATGCAGGGTCTCGATGCGCTCACTGAAGATGACGACCCGGTCGTCCGCCACCGCCGGCGACCAGCCGAAATCCAAGCTCTCCAGCAGATGCATGAGCGCCCGGTACTTTGGATAGCGCTCGGGGGTGATGCGCTTGAGAGCCCCATCCAGGATCGCGAGCGCCGCCCGCTCCACGTCGATGTCTGGCTGCGGCCCATCGGCTTGGCGACGCTCCAGCACCCGCTGTCGATTGGCGACCGACACGCGACAGGCGGCGGGGCTCGAAAACAGCGCCTTCTCCAGCGAGACTCTGAGCAACGCACCCGACTTCCCGGCCGCACGAACGCCAGCTCGGGTAAACGGAACCGCCAGCAGCGCCTCGTAGGCCGTCTCTTCTTCTTCGCTGGCCCCAGGGCGTAAGCGGTGCACCTTGCGCTCCTGGAATTCTCCGCTCACCTGGCCTTGAATGTCCTTCTTGAAGCGGCGCACCACCAGCCCCTTGCCGCTGAAGTCCTCCCGCGCGTAGTGCTCGGGATCGGCGATGGCGGTCGGATCCAGCATGTTCATCAGGCTGGCGAAGCTGCGGGCACGCCCGTCCTGGGGCGTGGCCGAGAGCATGATGAGCGCATCGGAGCGCGAGGCGAGGAGCTTTGCCAGCCGGGACCGTTGCGCACTGGTGCCTCGGTCGGCGGCGTTATGGGCTTCGTCGATGATGATGATGTCCCAGTACGCCTGCTCCAGGTAAACCCGATACTCGGTATCCTGTTTCAGGGTATCGATGGAGATGATGGCCTTGTCGTAGTAGTTGAAGGGGTTGTGGTTGGTCGGAATGCGGCTACGTACCCGTTGCAGGCCGATGGAGTCGAGCCGGGTCAGGGGGATGGTGAAGCGGTTCCAGAACTCCTTCTGGAACTGGGTCAGCATGCTCTTGAGCGTGACCACCAGGATGCGCTTTCCCCGGCCCCGATGGATGAGCTCTGAGACCAGAATACCGGCCTCCAAGGTCTTGCCGAGTCCCACCGCGTCGGCGATGAGGATCCGCTGGCGAGGCTGACGCAAGGACTGGACTGCCGGCTCGAGCTGGTAGGGCACCACGTCCATGGCGGCTCGGTTCGCCACATGGATGCACTCATCGTTCGGAGCGGCTTGACGCAGCAAGCTCTCCAGGTAGAGCAGCGTCGCCCGGTAGCGGTCGGACTGGTCTTGGACGAGATCCGTTTCCGTCGGGTCGAGAACCCGCATCTCGTCTTCGAGTGAAGTGAGGAAGCGCGCGCTTCGGTCCCGAACGAGCTCCGAGATCCCGTCGCAGGTGAGCAACCACCCGCCATCGGACGCGTGGTCCAATCGGCGAAGAACCCACTCCTCGTCCCGGATCACGACCCGGCAGCCAGGAGCCAATAGAGTCATCCCTGTGACCTGTTGCACGCGGCGCTTCCTGCCGTTTAGTTCTTCTTGCTCATTCTCCAGGGGCTCGCCGAGGGTGCATGAGGCCCCTATTGGCCAGTCTAGCAAACTTGGTCATAAAGTTAGCGCACTGTTGGAAGCTCGCAGCGGCTGTACCTTCCGATGCGGCCATGGCCGTCGTTTCGGCAGCATCACCATTCAGAGGGTAAAACCGTGCCCCGAATGTGTAGGCAGTCAATCGCCCTGCCACAAGGGTGTATCCAGCAGGGATGCTGGACTCAAGCCTACAAGGATGTATTCACGACGTCCCTTAAGGGCAAGGCGATTGGTAACAGCTCAATAAGTCCAGGCAACCAAATATTTCAACGACTTAGCGGTGCTTACACAGTCGGCGAAAACCCTCATCATCGATCCGATTCTGCGGTATGCCAGTGATTTATAAAGGAGTGACAGATTTTGGTACATTTCGCTTGGCTAAAATGCCAGCACTAAACGCGCGTTAGGCATTGATTTAGAACGTGCCTGGAGTTAGTGAGAAGTTACCAGAAAACGAGGTATGTGCTTGGTTTATTTGGTGGGCCCGGTAGGACTCGAACCTACGACCAACGGATTATGAGTCCGTCGCTCTAACCGACTGAGCTACAGGCCCAAACGAGGAGAAATCAATCCAAAAAGCTGCGCAGCTGCTCCGAACGGCTTGGGTGGCGAAGCTTGCGAAGTGCCTTGGCTTCGATCTGTCGGATGCGCTCGCGTGTCACATCAAACTGCTTACCCACTTCCTCTAACGTATGATCGGTATTCATCTCGATACCGAACCGCATACGCAATACCTTGGCTTCTCGGGGTGTGAGTCCTGCCAGCACATCTTGAGTGGCTTCGCGCAAACCCTCGAATGTCGCAGACTCTCCAGGCGAAGTGATATTCTGATCCTCAATGAAGTCACCCAAATGTGAATCCTCGTCATCCCCAATGGGCGTCTCCATGGAAATCGGCTCTTTAGCGATCTTCAAAACCTTGCGCACCTTGTCCTCGGGCATTTCCATGCGTTCGGCAAGCTCTTCTGGAGTTGGCTCCCGGCCCTTCTCCTGGAGAATCTGGCGAGAAATTCGGTTCAGCTTATTAATCGTTTCGATCATGTGTACCGGGATGCGGATGGTGCGCGCCTGATCGGCGATGGAACGCGTAATCGCCTGGCGAATCCACCAGGTAGCGTAGGTCGAAAACTTATAGCCGCGCCGATACTCGAACTTATCCACCGCCTTCATAAGGCCAATATTTCCCTCTTGAATCAGATCGAGAAATTGCAGACCGCGGTTGGTGTATTTTTTGGCGATCGAAATCACCAGACGCAGGTTTGCCTCGACCATTTCCTTCTTGGCGCGCCGCGCCTTGGCCTCACCAATAGATACTCGGCGATTGATCTCCTTGATCTCGCTGATGTTCAGCAGACATTCCCGCTCCACCACTGCCAGTTTATGCTGCAGACGACGCACCTCTGGAGCGTAATGGCGAAGCAGACTAGCATAGGACTTATCCGACGCAAAATGCTCTTCGAGCCAATTCAGGTTGGTCTCGTTGTTAGGAAAAGAAGCGATGAAATCCTTGCGCAGCATCTTCGCCTGACGCACACACAGATCCATGATCGCCCTTTCGCAGCTTCGAATCCGCTCCACCACCTGCCGCAGATTGGCCGTCAGACGCTCAATGAGCTTTGGCGCAAGCTTTATCTCAAGAAACTGTTCCGCCAGCTCGCTGCGGTATCGCTTGTTGCGCGGGTGCATCGAGCCCTGACGCGCAGTTCCTTTACACAGTTTCTCGTACTGCTTGCTGAGTCGCTCAAAATAGCACCGCGCCTGTTCCGGATCTGGGCCTGTGTCCAGCAGGCGATCAGGCTCTTCGTCATCGCCATCCTCGGCGACGGGATCATCGGGCAACATCCTATCGGTGTCCGGCATCTCGTCGCCCGGCGGAAAGGGCTCAACGAAGCTTGACATCACCTCCGTGAGCCGTGTCTCCCCCAATCCAACCTTTTCATATTCCCGCAATACCGGCTCGACGGTGAGGGGATAACTGGCAAGCGCAGCCAATGCCTCGTTGAGACCCTCCTCTATGCGCTTGGCGATCTGGATTTCCCCCTGGCGCGTCAACAGATCTACGGTTCCCATCTCGCGCATATACATGCGCACCGGATCCGTCGTACGGCCAAACTCGCTGTCCAGATTGGCAAGGGCTGCAGCCGCTTCCTCGGCATCATCCTCATCCGACGGCACGGCGGTTTCCAGCAACATCAAGGAATCGGCGTCCGGAGCCACTTCGTGGACAGCGATACCCATGTCGTTGATCATGTTGATGATGTCTTCGATCTGCTCAGGGTCAACGATGCCCTCGGGGAGGTGATCATTCACCTCATGATAAGTAAGGTAACCTTGTTCCTTCCCCTTGGCGATAAGTAGCTTGAGTTGTGATTGCTGCTGGTCAAGGTCCATAGTTTACCTTCGACGCTTAAACTGGGGTGGGATAGACACAGATCCTTCTAACAGATCCTTCTAAATATACTATATGCTAGCGCTATTACAGAGTTCGATCCTGGCTTTTCGCACCGGTCCGACGCTGGAGCAGGGACCGATATTCACACTTCTCTGCATCATTTAAGGCGCTCGC
>JAGTVB010000159.1 GCA_018224385.1 Gammaproteobacteria bacterium | reverse complement strand
GCTGAAGGGTGACGCCTGACGAAACGATGACCCTGGCCGAGCCGCCGACGGTCCGTCGATGTTTCAGCGGCACGGTCCTTGCATCTCGCTACAACCGCTTGATCAGCACCTTGGAATTGCGCTGGTAGTTATAGATGGTTTGGCGTGCCACGGGTAAATCCTGGATAGCGGCGGGTTTAAAACCGTGCTCCAGGAACCAGTGCGCGGCGCGCGTCGTCAACACGAACAGCCAGGTGGCGCCCAGGGCGCGTGCGTCCAGCTCCGCCGCCGCCAGTAGCGCGTCTCCCCGTTGCTCATTCCGATAGCTTGGATGTACCGCCAAGCAGGCCAACTCGACCACGCTGTCGGCGGGGAATGGATAAACGGCAGCGCAGGCGATAATGGCCGAATCCCGCTCCATGACCAAGAATCGGTCGATCTCTGTTTCCAGTTTCTCCCGGGAGCGCCGGACCAACAGGCCCTCCTCTTCCATCGGCTGGATCAGCGCCAAAATGCCACCGGCATCGTCGATAGTAGCGCGGCGGGTCTGTTCGAACGGCTCGCCGCTGAGCATCACGCCGATGCCGTCACGGGTGAAGAGCTCGAGCAACAGCGCTCCGTCGACTCGCCGATCGAGCAGGTGGGCTCGGCGCACACTGTGGCGACAGGCATGGATGGCAAATTTGAGCTGGCGCAGGGAGGTTTCGTCCGTTTGCCGCTGAGCGTGGCAATAGGTGTTAAACAGCTGTTTGGCGTCCGACAGCGTCAGCTGGCGAATGGAGCGCCCTAAATCATCCACGGGAATGGGCCCCTCGCCGAGCAAGAGCAGCTTGGCGGCGCGGATCTCGATGGCGATGGTGGTGGCGACTTCCTCGGCGTGCAGGTTAAAGATTTCTCCGGTGGGCGAGTATCCGAGGGGAGAGACGACAACGATGGCACCCTGGTCGAGGCGGCTGCGGATGGAGCTTTGATCAACGCGTCGAACCTCCCCGGTATAGCCAAAATCCACACCGTCACGCACACCAATGGGACGGGCAGTGACAAAGTTCCCCGATGCGACCCGGATGCGGGCGCCCGCCATGGGCGAATTCGCGAGCCCCATGGATAACAACGCCTCTATCTCAACGCGCAGCGCCCCCACCGCCTCTTTGACGACCTGAAGTGCTGTTGCATCGGTGACCCGTAATCCATCGGCGTAATCTACCGAAAGGCCGCGCTCTATCAGCCGTCGCTCAATCTGGGGTCGTGCGCCGTGCACCAGCACCAGCCGGATACCCAGGCTATTGAGCAGCGCAAGGTCGTGAATGAGATTAACATCTCCGGCGGCTTCTCCACCGAACTGGATAACGAAAATCTGGTCGCGATGCGCGTTGATATAGGGGGCTGAGTCGCGAAACCAGCCGACATAGCGCGCATACATTGCCGATTCGGACATGCGTTTGCGAACATCGGAAAAGGTGGCTGAAAGCGTGCCTAGGGATGTGTTCTCGGTTGGGCCCCTGGGATGAGCGTGCGTTTTCCCGTCAGAACGCTCGACGGATAAGCGGGCCACTGCGCCCGGCCGGTGGTGGAGACCAACGTCACTATGCCCAGAATATATTGTGCACAAAGTTTGGCCATTGCAGCTGCAGCCTTGCATGGTGCCTGCTCGGTTGGCTGCATGAGCTGGCGGTTGCGTCGGTGATGGTCGCGGGTCCTCAGGTAGCCGGCGCCAAAGTGCATGGCGACGCCAAGGGTGATCAAAACGACGGCGGCTTGCCAGAGGAAAAAAAGCACACAAAGCCCTGCTAAGACCAACGGGCGCGCCAGTCTCTGTACGCTCTGATAAGAGCGCGCCGCGTGTTGCCCCTGAGCAGCGGACGTGTGCTCGAGATGAAACTGCACCACCAGGTCCTTCCGCGCAAGACCATCGGAAAACGCTTTCCAGTGGGTCCAGAAGTCTGCCACCGCCAGGGTGGCCGGCGCTGTTAGGGTGCTGCCCAGCACACCCTCAATTTGCCTTTGAAAGGCGGCCAATGTGGGTGCCGTAAAGCCGGGAAGGCTTGCCGGTACCTGTCGAACCGGCAGGCCGGGGAGGTGGTCGGTATCGACGGTGCTTTCCCCTCTTGGTCGAGCCCGCGTTTCGATGCGATCCAACGTCAAGATCGGAGATCCGGGAGCAACCCGCGCCCCTACCTTAACCTGTACCGCCTTGACGACGCCTGAAAACGGCGAGGTAACCTGCAGCACGCCTTGGTCCCCTTCGAGCAGGGCGATCAGCTGATCCCGGCGAATCGCGTCCCCGGGCGATGCGAAAAGCACCAAGATACTGGCATCGCGGGCAGTTCTCGTAGGAACCGGTATTACAACCTCGTCGATGTCCACCTAGATGACTCCTTTGGCAGCGCAACGGACCAAAGCAAGAACACGCGACCGGCACGTAGGACAACAACTAATTTAGGCCGAAACGCACGGCGATGCTATAGCCACGATCACTTCAAGGTCTTTGCTCCCAGGGTGCGCTGCTCGCTCGACCACGGATCGGGAATAGGACGCGGCAATGAGAGGCATGGCATGGTCACCATGGCGGCGTTTGCGTGCTCCGCCGCCGGCCGCGCCAAACCGTTCGATGGCCGTGCCCGACGTGAAACCACAACCTGCAACTCCGACCGGGAGTTTTGTTCCGGTGACTGATGATACATTACGTAACGTGAGGCGCTACTACAAGCGTGAAATGCTTAGCGACTGCTTCATTGGACCCATCGCAATCGAGATCGGTTTCCTCATTCGGCGAAGCGCATCCCCCTTGCCGTGCTCGGCGATGTTTTGTGCCGCGCCGGCCATTGCCCGCGGCATAAGCAGCCGATCAGTGTCGGCGGCGCCCAGTGCGGATAGCACGCATGGGCCACGGTCATCGTTTCGGCCGGGAGGTCCGCCAAAGCGACTTGTCACTGACCCTCAGGGGCGACGCAGAATCGATGTATGAGGGCCTCTAGCAATTCGATGGTCGGACCGATCTGGCTGCGCCGCACAAACTCATTCGGTTGATGTGCTTGTGCCACCTCGCCCGGGCCGAGGATAACCGACTCCATTCCCATACGATTGAGGAATGGACCTTCGGTGCCGAATGCCACCGCCCCTGCCGACTTTCCGGTAAGGGCTTCCGCTGCGCGCACAATGGCACTGTTCGGCGGCGTTTCCAGCGCGGGCACTGCCTGGAAAAATGGGTTGAAGGTGGCCTTGAGGCGGGTGCCTGCCAACGCTTCGTACACCTGCGAGCGAAGCGCCTGGCGAAGTGCCTCGATGTCCATGCCCGGCAGTGGACGAAGGTCGAGCTGCAGCTCACACTCGCCGCAAATGCGGTTGGGATTGTCACCTCCCTGAATCCGGCCGAGATTCATTGTCGGAACAGGAACATCAAAGCGCGCGTTGCGATGCTGCGCCTGGAGCGCCGCGCGCCAGGCGAGCAGCCGCGTAATGACCTGATGCATGCCTTCCAGTGCGCTCTCTCCCAGGCTTGGATCACTCGAGTGACCGGATCGGCCTTGCAGGCGGATCGCCTCCATGAGAACGCCCTTGTGCAGGTTCACGGGACGCATTCCGGTCGGCTCTCCAATGACGGCGTAACGTCCTGGACGGCGGCCACGCTCGGAAAAGGCGGCGGCACCGTCCATGCCTGATTCCTCGTCCGCAGTCGCCAACAGGCTCAGCGGCTGCTGCAGCCGGTGGGAGGCAAAGCGACCCGCCGCGTGCACGGCAATTGCCAGGAATGCCTTCATGTCGGCGGTGCCAAGTCCGTAAAGGCGTTCATCGGCTTCAACAAGGCAGAACGGATCGCTATTCCAGGCGCGCTGGTCATAGGGTACGGTGTCGGTATGACCCGCCAGGACCAGGCCATGTTCACCGCTGCCCAGCGTCGCAAGCAGGTTAGCTTTCTTGCCCTCGTTATCCAGCGGCATGATCTCGATGCGAAATCCAAGCTCATCGAGCCAGGTTGCAAGGAGATCGACGGCTCCTCGGTTGGGCATGTCGAACTCTGGGTTGACGCTGCTGATCGTCGGAACGGCGATCAAAGCGGCCATCATATCGATGGGGGAGGGAAGCGTGGTTGCCATGAAAAGATTGTGGCCGCGCTGGATTGCTTTCGCAAGACCCGTTCGCGTTCACTACCTGAGTCAACGCACTCCAGTTCAGCGATTTCGTGGTAAGGCAGACCCGGACGACCGTATAATGCCGAGGTTTGGCCGCCTAACCCGAGGCGACCGGGCGGGGCAGTCTCGTGGGGGCCGGCGTCAGGTTTGTTCTGCCGCCACCGCGAGAGCTTGTGGTTATTGCCTTTGGAGCTGCGCCATGCGTGAAATCATCCGGATTGCTACCCATCGACGGGAGCAGTTGCTGGATATCACCCCCCAGGTAAACGCGGTGGTCCAGGCGAGCAACGCCCGCGACGGGCTGGTTTCGGTTTACGCCCAGGGTGCCACCGGCGCCATTATGATTCAGGAGAACTGGGATCAGAGCGTCCAGACCGACGTCGTTAACCTGCTGCGCCAGCTGATTCCACAAGGTGTTTGGCTCCATGATCGACAAGATGGTAATGGCGACGCACACCTAAAGGCGGGCCTCGTGGGACCCTCGGAGACCATACCACTGATCGATGGGAAGCTCGGACTTTCCACTTGGCAGAACATTTTCTTCTGTGAGTTTGATGGTCCACGGAGCCAGCGTAGGGTCGTTTGTACCGTTATCGATGCCGGCTGAGGCCGCGCGCGAGAAGCTTTCGGAGCGAGCATATGACAGATATTCCTAACCGCTATAGCGCTCGAATCACTCAGCCGCGTTCGCAGGGCGCCTCCCAAGCCATGCTCTACGGTACTGGCTTGACCGAGGCGGATATGGACAAGGCGCAGGTCGGGATCGCCAGCGTCTGGTTCGAGGGTAATACCTGCAACATGCACCTGCTGGATCTGGCGAGCAAGGTGAAGGAAGGCGTGCACGCCGCTGGTCTCATTGGCATGCGGTTTAATACCGTGGGCGTGAGTGACGGCATCTCCATGGGCACCGAGGGCATGAGCTATTCCCTACAATCACGGGATCTCATCGCCGATTCCATTGAGACCGTCATGGGCGGGCAGTGGTACGATGCGCTCATCGCGTTGCCCGGTTGCGATAAGAACATGCCTGGCTGTCTCATGGCCATGGGACGATTGAATCGCCCGGCATTGATGGTTTATGGCGGTACCATTAAGCCAGGCCATCTCGGTGGCGAAGCGCTCGATATCATCTCGGCGTTTCAGAGCTACGGAGAATACCTGAGCGGTCGCCTCGGCGATGAGCGCCGCCGGGACATCGTTAAACACGCCTGCCCGGGCCCTGGAGCGTGCGGGGGGATGTACACCGCCAACACCATGGCGGCCGCTATCGAGGCGCTGGGCATGTCCCTGCCTTACAGTGCGTCGACGCCGGCTGTGGCTGCCGGTAAGTCGCAGGAGTGTGTACGCGCGGGCCAAGCCATCCGCACCCTGCTGGAGCGTGACATCAAGCCGCGCGACATCATGACCCGCGAGGCATTCGAGAACGCGATGGTGGTTGTCATCGCGCTCGGTGGGTCTACCAACGCGGTATTGCATCTCATTGCCATGGCCAGAGCGGTCGATGTGTCGCTGTCACTCGATGATTTCCAGGCGGTCAGCGACCGGGTGCCTTACCTTGCCGATCTTAAGCCAAGCGGGCGCTATGTCATGGAGGATCTGCACAATATTGGGGGCACGCCAGCGGTCCTGAAATACTTGCTGGAGGCCAAGCTGCTCAATGGTGACTGCTTGACGGTGACCGGCAAGACGCTGAAGGAAAACCTTGCCGGGCTCCCCGGGCTCAAACCGGGTCAGGACGTGATCCGCGATCTCGCCGATCCCATCCAGTCCACCGGCCATATTCGAATCCTGCGGGGCAATCTGGCGCCGGGCGGTGCGGTCGCTAAGATTACCGGCAAAGAGGGCATGAGCTTCCTGGGGCCAGCCAAGGTGTTCGATTCGGAGGAAGCGATGCTGGCTGCTCTGGAGCAGGGGCGCATCGTCAAGGGGGATGTCGTCCTCATCCGCTATGAAGGTCCAAAAGGGGGCCCGGGTATGCCGGAGATGCTTACCCCCACCTCAGCCATCATGGGGGCGGGGCTCGGGGCCGAGGTTGCGCTGGTGACCGATGGACGCTTTTCCGGCGGCTCCCACGGGTTCATCATCGGTCACGTGGTTCCGGAAGCCCAGGAGGGGGGGCCCATCGCGCTCATTCACGATGGTGATGTGATCAGCATCGATGCCGAGCGCAATACCTTGGATGTCGCCTTGGACAGCGACGAGATGCAACGGCGCCGCGAGCGTTGGCAGAGACCGGCCTACAAGGCGACCCGCGGGACACTCTACAAGTACATCAAGAACGTGAGGGACGCCTCGTACGGGTGCGTGACCGACGAATGAAACCTCGTACGCGCAAGATCATCGCGGCCTGCTTGGTGGTGCTCGGCGTTATCGTGTTATTACTGGCGCCGGCTCACACCACCAGCGGTATGGTATTGGTGGCTATCGGAATAGCAATCGAAGTGATCGGGATCACGCTCGAAAAGCGCAGAGGTTAGCGGCGCATGCCTTAGGCGACTGGCTTTTCCCGGGGTCGGGCACGGCGTTACGCGGTATAGCTGGGGTGAATGACCGCTTGTGCGCGGCCGTCGCCGGAGGGCGGCCGCGCACAACGCCGCGATTGCCGGTGCGGCGCTCCTTGAAACAGCGCGTCAGTTTACCCGCGGATCCAAGGCCCCGCTTTCGTATCGTTTCACCATATCCAGCAGGTTGACGACCTTGATTTTGGACGCTTGTCCGGCGGTGCCGAAGGCCTCGTAGCGGGCTTTACAGATCGCTTTCATCGCTTCTTTGCTCGCTTTCAGATACTTGCGCGGGTCGAAGTTTTTCGGGCTGTCGCCGAGGCTCTTGCGGATGGCGCCGGTGGCTGCGAGCCGAAGATCGGTATCGATGTTGACCTTGCGCACGCCATGTTTGATGCCTTCTTGAATCTCTTCGACCGGCACGCCATAGGTCTCACCGATATCCCCACCATACTCATGGATGACGGCCAGCCAATCCTGGGGCACCGAGGAGGAGCCGTGCATGACCAGGTGGGTGTCGGGAATACGGGCGTGAATTTCTTTGACCCGCGTGATGGCCAGGATATCGCCGGTCGGCGGACGGGTGAACTTGTAGGCGCCGTGACTGGTACCGATGGCGATGGCGAGGGCATCCACCTTGGTGTCTCTGACGAAGCGGGCCGCCTCTTCGGGATCGGTTAACAGCTGGTCGTGGCTGAGCTTGCCCTCGGCCCCGGAGCCGTCTTCCTCACCGGCCATTCCGGTCTCAAGGGAGCCAAGGCACCCGAGCTCGCCCTCCACGGAGACGCCCCCGGCGTGCGCCATGTCCACCACAAGGCGGGTGACCTTGGCGTTATAGTCGTAAGGCATGGGCGTTTTCATGTCTTCGCCGAGGCTCCCGTCCATCATTACCGAACTAAACCCAAGCTGAATCGAGCGCTGGCAGACGCTCGGGGAGGCGCCGTGGTCCTGGTGCATTACGATAGGAATATGCGGCCACTGCTCGATCGCCGCCTCGATCAAGTGGTGCAGAAAAGCCGGCCCGGCGTAAGAGCGTGCGCCGGCGGAAGCCTGCACGATGACCGGACTGTCGGTCTCGTCCGCAGCCTCCATGATGGCGTGAATCTGCTCCATATTGTTGACGTTGAACGCCGGCACGCCGTAGTCGTGCTCAGCCGCGTGATCCAACAGTTGACGCAAGGATATCAATGGCATGTTATTTCCCTTGTATCTTTCCGAATTATGAATATGAACGTTGCTGATACGCTGTGGAGGTTGTGGGCAGCCGCCCGCCCCCCTTTACACCGGCGCACATCTGTAGCCGATTTTGCGCTTTGCGGTAACAAATTGAAAAAAAGTAGTTTTTGTGGAACAAGCAACTCCAAACGTATAAGCGCGTCATTATACAGAGTCTAGATTGGTGTCAACAGTGTGAGACTGGATGCTACGGATCTTTGGCGAGATACTGCTCGCGGATGACCCGTTTTAGGGTCTTGCCGGCAACGTTACGGGGGAATTGCTGGAGCAGGATAACTTCCCGTACCCGCTGAAACTTTGCGCCGACGTGGGCATTGATCCACCCCGCCAGCGCCTTGGGCTCGATGGCTTGTGACGTTATCGGCACCACCGCGGCTACCGGCGCCTCGCCCCATTTCTCGTCCGGAACCCCAAATACCGCGACCTCCTGGACCGCCGGATGCTGTACGGCGACTTCCTCGATGTCCCGCGGAAAGACATTTACGCCTCCTGAAATGATGAGATCCTTCTGGCGATCCACGAGATAGAGAAATCCATCTTCGTCCACATAGCCCAGGTCGCCGGTGTGAAGCCAGCCGTCGACGATGGCCTGAGCCGTGAGGTCCGGCCGTTTATAGTAACCCGGCATGAGCAGCGGGCCTCGGCCTACGATTTCGCCAATTTCCCGGGCCGGGAGCGGCTCACCTTGGCCATCAACAATGCGCAGCTCGGAAAAGGGCGGCGGTATGCCCACCGAGTTGGGCTTTGCGGCATAGTCGAGCCGATCGAGGATGGTGACGAAGCCCTCGGTGAGCCCGTAGAGCTCGTAGAAGCGTCCCGGTAGGACGGTGTTTAGCTGCTGTTTGTGTGCCAGATGCAGTGGCGCTCCCAGAGACAGTACCATCTCCAGTGAGTGCAGCGCGTCACCAGCGAAGTTTGGATGGTTGAGGAGCGCCACGATTTGGGATGGCACCAACATGACGTGGGTGACCCGTTCGCGGGCCACGGTTTCGATGAAGTCGTTGGGATCAAAAACCCGGTGCAGTACGTAGGTTGCCCCAAGGTAGAGGGTTGGCATCAAGGGGACAAACGCACCATTGAATACGATGGAGCCGGTGTGCAGCACCACGCTCTCGGGCGTCATTCGCCATGCCGAGGCAAACAGGGCGCAGTACATGGATCGCACGAAATGAGTGTGCACGATCCCCTTGGGTTCTCCCGTGGTACCGCTGCTGTAACAGATATTGAAAGGATCCTCGCTGCGTAGCTCAGCGTCGGGGGGCTCGTCGTCGGACGCGCTGGCGGTGAGATCACGGTACGATTGAAAATCGTTGGAAATGCCGTCGGTCAGGACATAGGCGTGGGTTTCGATGGCCGCGAGTGCCGGGCGCAGCGAGGCTAAAATCTCGGCGAAGGCCGTATTGGAAAACACCAGGCGTGTGTCGGAGTCGCGCAGCAGTGTCAAGATGGCCCTCTCTTGCAGCAGCGGGCTGAGTGGGACGAGCACCGCGCCGATCTTGGCAACCGCCCAATAGATCTCCAGAAGCTCCACGCAGTTTGGCAAGAGGGTGGCGATGGCATCGCCCTTGCGAACGCCACGGGCCAAGAGCGCATTGGCCAGGCGATTGACGTTGGCATTGAGTTCCCGGAAGCTAAGACGTTGGTCTTCGAAAATCAGCGCCAGGTGATCAGGCCGATAGCGCGCGTGCCGGGTGAGCAGGGTGCCGATATGCATGCGATTTCCTCGCTTTCATGCCGATCCTGTAGCTTAAGCCTTGGTAAACACATCGCGAGCGCTGGCAGAGCAAAGCGCACCGCGGTGACAAAATCGTCTAAAACGATTTCGACCGGTGGCAAGCTGGCCCCCCGAAGGGGGCGAGCAACAACTGGAGTGTACAAGAGAGTACCGGAGCATGGCGAGCCGGTGCGCCACGCCGCTATGACAAACGCCGTTGCCTAGCGCAACCCCACAGCGAGGGAGGATCGAGACGAATTCATTCCATGCCCGCATTTCGCGAGCGGTATGGGCTGCCAAGTACCGTTATCAGGCGACCGATGGTACGGTGGAAGCGGATATTTCCGCGACCTGGCGCCGGGTGTCTGGGGCAATTGCGCGCGTTGAGCCAAATAACCGCCAGACCTGGGAGGATGCTTTCTACCGAGTGCTGCAGGACTTCCGTTTCCTCCCCGGTGGACGGATATTGGCCGGTGCCGGCACGAGCCGTCGTGTAACGCTTTTCAACTGCTTTGTCATGGGGTCCCTCGAGGACTCCATGGATGGCCTGTTCGAGGCCCTCAAGGAAGGGGCGCTCACCCTGCAGCAGGGAGGGGGGCTAGGCTATGATTTCTCGACGCTGCGCCCGCGCGGCAGCGTTGCTCATGGCTGCGGAGCGGTGGCCGCTGGCCCGGTCTCGTTCATGCGCATCTGGGACAGCATGTGCGCAACGCTGCTTTCCACCGGTTCACGCCGCGGCGCCATGATGGCAACCCTGCGCTGCGATCATCCGGACATCGTGCCTTTTGTCGAGGCCAAGCGCGATCCGCGAGCGCTTCGCCACTTCAATCTTTCGGTGCTGGTAAGCGATGCGTTTATGCGCGCCGTGCACGAGGATCGCCAGTGGCCGCTGGTATTTCCTGCCGGTGCGCTCACCGGAAAGGAACGCGAACCGGAGGCAGGCGTGGTCTGGCGCCGCTGGAGCCATACCGGCAAGCCGATCGCCTGCCGCGTGCTGCAGGTCGTGCCGGCACGTGAACTATGGCAACGAATCATGCGCTCGGCATATGCGTGCGCCGAGCCCGGCGTGCTGTTCATCGATCGCATCAATCGTTGGAATAACCTGCGCTATTGTGAAACCATCAGCGCCACCAATCCCTGCGGAGAAATCCCGTTGCCTGCCTACGGAGCGTGCAACCTGGGCTCGATCAATCTAACCCGTTTCGTAAGGGGCCCGTTCAGTGCGCAAGCCTACTTGGATAGAGCGGCCATTGCCGAGACCGTGGCGATTGCGGTGCGGATGCTCGACGATGTGGTGGATCTCTCCCGGTTCCCCCTGCCGGCCCAGCGGCATCGGGCACGGGGCACGCGCCGTCTGGGGCTCGGAATCACGGGGCTCGCGGATACGCTCATCCAGCTCGGCATGCGCTATGACGAGCAAGGAGCGCAGCATCTTGCTGCCTCGGTAATGGCACTCATCTGTCATAGCGCCTACCGCGCCTCCATCACCCTAGCCCAGGAAAAAGGCGCTTTTCCGATGTTTGATCGGGAGCGGTATCTGGCCGCCCCCTTTATCCGTGCCCTGCCGCAGGCGCTGCGCCGGGCGATCGCGGGCTCGGGCTTGCGCAACAGCCATCTCATTGCGATTGCCCCCGCCGGCACCATCAGTCTGTTGGCCAACAATGTCTCGAGCGGGATCGAGCCGGTATTTGACTTTCGTCATGTTCGTCGCGTGTTACAAGCGGATGCCAGTTACCGAGCCTATCGCGTGAGTGATGACGCTTATCGGCTGTGGCGATGCCTTTACCGACGGGCGCCTTTGCCAGACTATTTTCAACGGGCGCATACTGTTACTCCGGAGGCGCACCTTAGGATGCAGGCCGCCGTCAGCCCGTTTGTCGATAACGCCATCTCCAAGACCATTAACGTCCCCCGGGACATGGCTTTCGGTGACTTTCATGCCCTTTATGAGCGTGCTTATGCGTTGGGGCTAAAGGGCTGCACGACGTTTCGGCCCAATCCGGTGACCGGAGCGATCCTCTGCAGTGAACAAGAGGCCCGGGCAAGCGCTCATTGCTGCAGCATTGAGCGCGAGGCAGACTAACGGTAAGGTCGCGCGGCAAGCGCAAAGGAGGTGGGGGATGATGGTGAGTGTCTGGGAAGCACTGCTGCTCGGGGTGCTGGTGCTGCTCTTGCTGTTTTGGTTTGGTCCGGGTGTGCGCGCCGCGATGCGAAATAGCCGGCGCGGGACAGCGGAGGATTGGAGGGGTGTGCTGCTGCCGCTCGGACTCGTGGTTCTGTTTGTCATCCTGCTCATTGCGTCGGTACGATGAGCGGGGTGAAACGCAAGGCATGGTGGTGCTGAAGACGGCCCCGGTCACCGTGTTATGCTGCGCGCAGGGCTGCCGCGGGCGCGTCATTATCCGCTTGACGATAGGCCCTCCTGCGGAAGGGCTCACCGTATTTCGCGTCATTCACGATATTTCGTGAATCCACCCTGTTGGTTTTTTTTACAGGTGGCCTGCTGTTCACCGCCCTTTAATATAATCTCTGGGACGCTCTCGCGCGGCCTTCCCTAACCGTGTTTGGGCCCATGATTGTCCGCTCTGTGAGACACTGTCCAATGAAAATAGACCGCTGCGGGACGCGGGATGGCGGCTTGCCAAGCTCGAATACCCATCAAAGCGCCGCCATGCCTGCGGGAATGCTTTCGTTTCTCTCGCTTTCAGGCCAATTTCTCATGATGTGGCACGAAAGGTGCCTATTAACTACTTGGGTGACCAACGAAATGTGCTGAAAGTGAAGGGGGAGAAGCCATGATCCGCATCGACATGACAAGTTTTGAAGAAGTGGCGATCGCTAACTTACTCGGGCATCGATTTGGCGATGGGCTTATCTACGTACGAAGCCGCGACGAGCGCCGGTTGCTGAAACGGGCTATGCGACTCGGCTTCGTCGATGAAGGCGGCTACCTAACCGCGCTCGGCAAGCGGTTCTGGCAGCAGCGCATACACCGGCCGCAGGGTATCAGTCGAATGCAAGGTCCGCAGCCGGTACCGGTAGGCTATAACTAGTCACGTTGGGGAACAAACTCACGCGCGCAACCTACGCCACCGCCGGCGCTTAGGTGGCGCCACGCGGTGATGCCCGCTGCTTCGTTAAAAGGTATCCCAGGACGCCTTTTTCCGCCACCGGATCCGGGGCAGGATGACACCGAGCAAGAAGCCACCGAGCAGCACGCCAGCCCCGGCGAGAAACCAGGCCTGGTCCTCTCCGGTTTGCAGTCTCTCGTTTTTCTCGCGTAGCTGATCCGCCTCGGTGTTGAGGGCGCTGATACGTTGTTGCAGGTCCCTGTTGTCAGCTTCCACCTCCAGGGGTCGGGCGGCCAGCTTGCTCAGTTCAGAGAGCTCAGCCTTCAATTTCGTTTGCTCCTCATCGAAATGACTCAGCGCCTGGTCCGCGTGAAGCTTGGCTTGTGCCAACACCTGCTTTTCTTCTTTTAGCCGACCGTTCTCTTCGGCGAGCCGAGCCAACTGCTTTTCGGCATCGGCGAGGCGGACCTGGGCAATCGGAGTCTCACTCAGGTATCGGCTGAGCATCCAGCCCGTCTTGCCGTCATGCAGCGCGACCCGCACATAGCCGTTCTGCGCCGGTTCGAGGACTTTCACCGATGTTCCGCTTGCGATAATGCGAAGGATTTGATAATCAGTGCCTTGGCCGGCCCGGACGGTGGCCTCAAGTTTGTCGGTGACATAACGCGTCTCTGCTGCGTGGGCGACCGACGTCCCCGCCCAGAGGCAGGCGAGCCCCAACACACCGACTAAGAACATCGTGAGTGCTGCCGCGCTCCTCGAGGGTGACTTTACTAACGAAGGTGTGGGTAACCTCGACATCCGGTGATCCTCCGTAAACCAGCGCGTTCCCATGAGCAGCCCGCAATTCATGTACTTCCATAATAGCGTCACATCATAGATTCTTTCAGCAACACCCTCGCCTCAGCTCGGGCAAGCCGAACTGTGCTTCATCGTATCGCGTTGGCTGTGAATTACGTCGTGTAGGGCGTCTTGTAGCGTTCCAAGATTTTGATGTAGTTTGCGCGCTCAAACGCGGTGGGATCGGCGACATTCTTCTGGCTCATAGAGCCTTTCATCTGTCCTACCGATTCGTATCCCCGCTCTTGCAGCCATCCGTGCAGACCGTCGAACAGCGTTGTAAGGTAACCGATGCCGTTACGCAGTAACGCCGACGTCGTCATCACTGCATCGGCCCCCGCCATCAGATACTTGATCACCTCCATGTGTGTGTGCACGCCGGTGCTGGCAGCGATCGAGGCTTTAATGCGCCCGTGGAGTAGGGCGATCCAAAGCAGGCGGATACGGATCTGGTTTCGGCTGCTGAGGTTCAGGCTGGGCTCCACCTCCATGGTCTCGATGTCAAAATCGGGCTGGTAGAAACGGTTGAAGAGGACCAGGCCGTCGGCACCCGCGTCGTCGAACTGTTTGGCCATAGAGCCAAGCGAGCTAAAGTAGGCGCTGAGCTTTAGCGCCACTGGAATGGAGACGGAGGCCTTAACCGCCCGCGTAATGTCGAGATAGCGTTGTTCCACTTCTCGACCGGAGACATTGAGGTCCCCCGGAATATAGTAGATATTAAGCTCGATCCCTTTGGCTCCGGCCTCCTCCATCTTTTTCGCGTACTCGATCCAGCCCTCGTTGGTAATACCGTTTAAGCTCGCGATGATCGGTATGTCGACGGACTGCGATGCCTGGTACAAAATTTCGAGGTAGCGATCCGGGCCGGCGTGAAACTCTTCACTGGAGGGAAAGTAGCTCAGCGCCTCGGCATAGCTTTCCGTTCCAACCGACATGAAATGCTCAAGTGCTGCCGCCTCTTGCTTTATCTGCTCTTCGAACAACGAGAACATCACCACCGCTGAGGCACCGGCATCCTCCATGCGCTTGATGTTGCCGGGCTGTTCCGAGAGTGGTGATGCCGAAGCTATGATCGGGTGCTTGAGGTGCATACCCATGTAGGTCGTGCTCAGATCCACCATCTCCTCCCTCCTTTATTGCTTTCGTCTCGGGATCGGTTGTTGTTCGAATGCACGCGCCGGTGCATCCATCGCCTGTAACCGGGCACGTCGGATGCTGTGTTCGCGGCGTGCATCAGAAACGCCGATCATGTCAGTGCGTATCGACCGGCGGAAATTCAGGTCCGCTGCGCGTTGCCATCTCCTCATAGAGGCGCCATTTCAGCTCGACATTCTGTTGCGCAAGATGAATCAGCCGATCAGCCTCCTTCGGGTTGGCATTCACCAGCATACGATAACGAATTTCATTGTAAGCATAGTCCTTGAGCCGAATAGTTGGGCGATGCGAATCGAGCAGGAAGGGGTTTTTCCCGGCCGTCCTCAGCTCCGGATTGTAGCGAATCAGCGGCCAGTGACCGCTTTCTACTGCCAGCTTTTGCTGGTGCATTCCGTATTGCATATTGATGCCGTGGGCGATGCAATGGCTGTAGGCAAGGATGAGAGAGGTCCCAGGATACCGTTCTGCCTCACGGAAGGCGAGTAACGTTTGTTGCGGATTGGCCCCCATGGCGACGCGTGCGACGTAGACATTGCCGTAGGCGATCATTTGCAACGCCAGATCTTTCTTGCCAACCGGCTTACCTCCCGCGGCAAACTTAGCCACCGCGCCAAGCGGAGTGGCCTTGGAGACCTGTCCTCCCGTGTTGGAGTATACCTCCGTATCGAGGACCAGAATGTTGACATTGCGTCCCAGGGAGAGCACATGGTCGAGTCCCCCGTAGCCGATATCATAGGCCCAGCCGTCGCCTCCGATGATCCATATGCTGCGCCTGACGAGGTGCTCGATCACGGTCAGGATTTCTTTGCTGGCCTCGGTATTGAGGGCCTCCAGCCGCGGCCTGAGGGCGTCGATACGAGCACGCTGTTCCTGAATTTCGGATTCCTCATCCTGGCGTGCGTTGAGGAGTTCCTCAACCAGCTCCGCTCCGAGCTGGGGGCTAAGCTCTAGCAGCCGCTTTTCGGCCATGGCCCGGTGCGTATCGGCGCTGAGCCGAAAGCCAAGGCCAAACTCGGCATTGTCTTCAAACAGCGAGTTAGCCCACGCGGGGCCTCGCCCGTCGGCGTTGGCCGACCAGGGGGTGGTTGGCAGATTGCCACCGTAGATAGAGGAGCACCCGGTGGCGTTGGCGATGGTGAGGCGGTCTCCGAACAGCTGTGAGAGCAGCTTGAGGTAGGGGGTCTCGCCGCAGCCGGCGCAGGCGCCGGAGAATTCGAAGAGCGGTTGCAGGTACTGCACGCCGCGCACCGTGCCAAAATCGATTCGCCCGCGATTGTTTTCCGGAATCGTTTGGAAAAAGTCGATATTGCGCTTCTCATCTTGCAAAATCGGCGCTTTCAGCCGCATGTTAATCGCCTTCATGCCGCTCTGTTCTTTGCTCTTCGCCGGGCAGACCTCCACGCAGAGCCCACAACCGGTGCAGTCCTCTACGTACACTTGTAGGGTGTAGCGAGTTTCTGGGAAGCCCCGTCCGGAAAGAGGTGCCGACCGAAAGGCAGCCGGCGCCGCTTCAAGCTGTGATTCATGGAACAACTTGGAACGGATCACCGAATGGGGGCAGACCAGGCTGCAGTTCCCGCACTGGATGCAAATCTCGGACTCCCATACCGGCACGAACTGGGAGATATTGCGCTTTTCCCAGGCGGTCGTGCCCGTGGGGTAGGTTCCGTCCGCAGGCAGGGCGCTCACGGGAAGTTCATCGCCCCGCCCAGCCATCATCATGGCAGTGACCTGACGCACGAACTCGGGCGCGGTCGCGGGAACCGGCGGCGGAATCTCGCGCGTACTGGACGCCACCTTCGGTACTTCCACCTCCCACAGGTGGGAAAGGGTACGATCAACCGCTGCAAAGTTCTTGCGTACGATGTCCGGCCCCTTGTTGCGGTAGGTTTTCTCGATCGCGCCTTTGATCTTCTTGATGGCCTCGTCGCGCGGTAAGACGCCGGAAATGGCAAAAAAGCAGGTCTGCATGATGGTGTTGATGCGACGTCCCATTCCGGCTTCACGGGCGACCTTATAGGCATCGATGCTGTACAGTTTCAGGCCCTTCTCGACGATTACTTCCTGGACCCGCCGGGGCAGCTTGTCCCATACGTCATTCGGGCCCTCGGGGCTGTTCAGCAGCAGGATGGCCCCGGGCGCGGCCGACTTGAGGGGGTCGCTTTTTTCCAGGAAATCGAATTGATGGCAACCGATAAAATTCGCCGATTGGATAAGATAGGTCGAGCGGATCGGTTCGGGACCAAAGCGCAAGTGGGAGATAGTTTGGGAGCCTGATTTTTTTGAATCGTAGACGAAGAAACCTTGGGCATAAAAATCGGTTTCTTCGCCAATGATCTTGATGCTGTTTTTGTTCGCTCCGACGGTGCCATCGGCGCCCAGGCCGAAGAACATGGCGCGCACCACGTTATCCGGTTCGATGATGAAATTCGCATCATAGTCGAGGCTGGTGTGGGTCACATCGTCGTCGATGCCGATGGTGAAATGATTCTTGGGTTGCGGTTTTTTCAATTCATCGAACACCGCTTTGACCATCGCCGGCGTGAACTCCTTGGAGGAAAGCCCGTAACGCCCTCCAATCAACCGTGGCATGCCGTGCGTCGTGAGCCTACCCTCGCTCAGTGCTTCCGCCAGAGTTGTTACCACATCACCGTACAGCGGCTCTCCGGGCGCGCCCGGTTCCTTGGTGCGGTCGAGGATGGCGATGCTTTTGGTGGTAGGTGGCAGCGCCTCGATGAAATGTGTTGCGGAAAAGGGACGAAATAGATGCACCTGCAGTAGGCCCACCGCTTCGCCTTGTGTTTGCAGGAAGGCTACCGTCTCGCGCACCGTCTCCGCCCCTGACCCCATGAGCATTAAGACGCGCTCAGGCTGAGGATGTCCATAGTAATCGAACAATCGGTAGCGGCGCCCGGTGAGCTCCGCGAACCGATCCATCTGGCTTTGCACGATATGGGGTGTGTTGGCGTAGAAGGAATTGACGGTTTCACGAGCCTGGAAGTAGACATCCGGATTTTGCGCGGTACCGCGGATCACCGGGCGGTCTGGGCTCAGGCCCCGAGCGCGGTGGCGGTGCACCAGCTCATCGGAGATCATGGCGCGGATTTCCGTTCCCGCCAGCAGGGTGACCTTATTGATTTCGTGGGAGGTGCGAAAACCGTCAAAGAAATGGATGAAAGGCAGACGTGCCTCCAGCGTGGATGCTTGGGCAATGAGCGCGAGATCGTGCGCCTCCTGGGGAGAGCTCGAGCACAGCATGACGAATCCCGTGGAGCGAACGGCCATAACGTCGGAATGATCGCCGAAAATCGACAGCCCCTGACAGGCCAACGAGCGTGCGGCGACGTGCCAGACCGCCGGCGTGAGCTCTCCGGCGATCTTGTACATGTTAGGAATCATCAGCAGCAGGCCCTGGGACGCGGTGAACGTGGTGCTCAGGGCGCCCGTCTGCAATGCCCCATGCACGGCCCCGGCGGCGCCGCCTTCGCTTTGCATTTCCACGACCAGCGGCACATGGCCCCAGATGTTTTCTTGCCCCTCGGTGGCCCACTGGTCAGCCAGCTCTCCCATGGTGGAAGAGGGGGTGATGGGATAGATGGCGCAGATCTCGTTTACTCGATACGCGATATAGGCCGCCGCTTCATTGCCGTCGATAGTGACAACCTGCTGATTGGCGTGTCGGTTCATTGATGTATTCTCCAGCGCCCGCATTGACTTTTGAGCGCGCTCGCGAGCGAGCACGGCCCTGGTCCGCCGTGGGCGCAGATGTTTGTTACTCGGTGGGTTCTGGGATCATTTCAATGGCATGGCAGGGGCATTGCTCAAAGCAGACCGCACAGCCGGTACACAGGGAATAGTCGAAGCGGTACCGTTTGCCGGGGCCGAGCTTGATGACGGCATCCTCCGGGCATGCCCCATAACAGCCATCGCACTCGAAGCAGTTGCCGCAGGACAGGCAACGCCGTGCTTCATAAAGAGCCTCTTTTTCGGTAAAGCCCGAGACCACTTCGTCGAAGCTGGTCTGCCGCCGGCGCATGTCGATATGATGTTGAGGTCTTGAGATCGCGTCGGTGAAATACCAGACGTGGAGCTTATCGAAGCTGGCCAGGTCGTGACTCGGAGGTTTGACATAGGTCTCGCCACGCAGGTAGGCGTCGATGTGCCGAGCCGCCCTTTTGCCGTGTCCCACACCGACGGTTACGGTGCGCTCCGCGGGCACCATATCACCACCCGCAAAGATTCCCGGATATCCGGTCATGAAGCTAGCGCTGACCACCACCGTCCCGTCGTTCTTGAACTCGAGGTTTGGAACGTGACGCAGGAATCCGGCATCCACCTCCTGCCCCAGTGCCAGAATCAGTGAATCGGCCTCCAGCTCCTCAAACCTTCCCGTGGGCCGAGGGCGGCCGTTTTCGTCGATTTCCATGACTTCCACCGTGAACATGGAACCTTCGATTTCCTTGATGGTGCGAAGCCAGTGGATTTTCACACCTTCCGCGATGGCCTCGTCGGCCTCGAACTCGTGGGCGGGCATATGGTCACGATCCCGGCGATAAATGATCAGTGTTTCGTCGGCGCCGAGGCGTTTGGCAACGCGGGCGGCATCCATGGCCGTGTTGCCGCCGCCGTACACAACGACCCGCCGCCCGAGCTTCGTTACCTCTCCGCGCTCGATGCTGCGCAGGAAACTGACCGCATCGAGCATCTTGCCCGCATCTCGAGCAGGAATGTCGATGCGTTTGCTTAGGTGGGCTCCGATGGCGACGAATACGGCGTCGAAGTTTCCCGCTTGCTTTTCCTCGAGTAGATCATCGACCTTGTGGTTGAGGCAGATCCTGACGCCCAGCGCTTCAATCTGCGCGATCTCTGCGTCCAGCACGTCGCGGGGTAGTCGATACTTCGGGATGCCGAAATGCATCATTCCTCCAGCCATCGGTCCCGCTTCATGAATCTCCACCGTGTGGCCCAGGCGCGCCAGATGGTAACCGGCGGAGAGCCCGCTCGGACCCGCGCCCACAATGAGAATGCGTTTACCGGTTGGTTTGGCGTCGAGCTTGACGGCCCAGCCTTCTTGACGTGCCTTGTCTCCGAGGAAGCGCTCAACGGCATGGATGCTGACGGTGGAATCCAGTTTGCCCCGATTGCATTGATCCTCGCAGGGGTGATAGCAGACCCGGCCGTGCACCGCCGGCATCGGGTTGTCTCGCATAAGCACCTGCCAAGCCTGGTGGTAGTCCCCTTGCTGCGCATGGTTTAGCCAGGCCTGAATGTTTTCTCCGGCCGGACACGCGTGATTGCATGGCGGTAATAAATCGACGTAGACGGGGCGCTGTGTGCGTTGCGGACCGGAAAATTGCCGGTGCGCCAAGTCTGGCGGGCGCGTCATATCATGGCGCTTCTTGTCCATCGATGCTCTCCTTACGGTATCTGGGGAAATCTCTTGTTGCGGGGCTCGAGCGGCCAATCCAGAAAGAGCGGCGGAGCGGTTTTCCGAGTTATTGGCTGCGGAGACGCGCGCGGCTTCGAGGAATGCGGCCACCCCCCGTCGCAAAGATCGAGGCGTCGAACCGGACCGGATCTTGCGGCGCTTGAATTGCCCGCAGGGCCATGCGGGACAGTAGTAACGAAATCAAAGCGTTCTCTGCACAAAGGCGGAAAAACGAATAGTTAATGTTAGATCAAATAGTCGAACCAACCCAAGTAAGCCGCGCGCAATTTGGGGCTCGGGCGCAGTTTATTTTGGCAGCACGAAGTGCCGTCGCAGAATGGCCTCGGTAAAGCGGGTACGCAAATAGAAGCCGCGCGGTAAGGTTGGGATCTGGGCACCGCTGTGGTCGATTCCCAGACGGCGCGCCCGCGCATTAGCGGCCTTCGGACGTACCTGAAGATAGCTGCCCTGGTGGGCGGTCAGCGATTCCACCTGTCCGAGCGCGACCATCTCCATGAGCTCTTCCCAATCGCGGCACAGCACCTTCTCCTCGGCTGTGGAGGGGGACCAAAGCAGGGGAAAACCCAGACGACGGTTACCCATTGGGAGACGCGACGCACCTTCTACCGGGAACCATAACACTCGCTTGAGCTTCCGGTACACGCAAGACCGCTCCCAGGTAAGCCCGTGGTGCTCCAGCAAGGGGACGGTGCACACATAAGTGGATTCGGTGGGTCGGCCGTCCGCACTCACGGGAAGCGTTTTCAATTCCACCCCAAGCAGGGGAAAATCGGGTTCCGAGCGGGATGCAGCGCTGGCCCCCAATATGCGCTCAATAAGTTGACCCGTCCAGCCTTTGGCGCGACGCGGATCGGCGGGTACCGTTGCCGCCCCGCGCGCGGCCAGCTCCGCCAGGGCATAGCCGGCGATCGCTTCCGCTCGCAGCAGCAGCTCCGCTTCCGAACGCGGCGGGGTGGGGAAGGGATGGGCAGCACCGCGCGGCGGCCCGGCCTGCTTCCCGTCGAGCCTCATCGGAGGGTATTCAGTGATCCGTCTTCGAGCACACATCGAAGCCCCGGAGTGGTTTCCACCATCCCAATCCAGGTGCAACCACAGTCTAGGGTTGAGAAGGCCGCCTCAGCCGCGGCTTGATGCTTCGCGGGGATGGTAAGGCAGAGCTCGTAATCGCCGCCGGCGTGCAAGGCGAACTTTGGCCCACCGGCGGCGGGGAGCCAGGCCGTCGTTTCAGGCAAGAGCGGCAGCTCCCTCAGGTAGAGGGTTGCACCGACAGCGCTGGCGTCCAAGAGCTCACCCAAACCTTGCTCCAGGCCATTCGGTAGATCGGTAGCCGCGGTCGCGAGATGACGCAGAGCCTGGGCTTCGGCAACCCGCGGTTGGGGCTGATCCAGCCGTGCTCGGAATTTGGCGCGCAGCTTCTGCGGAAGGTGCACAGCGCCGCGCTCGGCCAGCAGCGCAAGTCCGGCTTCACCGAGCGTTCCCGTGACATAGATCAGGTCGCCCGCGCGGGCGCCACCGCGCTGCAGCGCTTGCCCCCGGGGCACAAAGCCGCTCGCGACCACGGTAATGCTGAGCGGGCCGCACACGGTATCACCACCGACCAATTGCACCTGGTAACGTTGGGCAAGTGCGGTGAAGGCCGCGCTAAAGCGCGCAAGCCAAGCTGCATCGGCTTCCGGCAATGCCAGTGACAGGGTGACCCAAGCTGGAGTTGCCCCCGTCGCGGCAAGACGGCTCAGTGCGATCGCCAACACCCGATGCCCAAGCGCCTGCGGTTTGGCGCCGCGTTCAAAATGCACGCCCTCCACCAGGGTTTTCATGGCGCTCACGACGTCATGATCGGGTAACACCTGCAGCAGCGCAGCGTCGTCGCCGATTCCGACCAGTACGTCCTCGCGCCGAATCGTGCCCGAGGAAAAATACCGTTCGATAAGTTCGAACTCGGATAAACCCAAGGTTAGTCTCACCAGGTTCGTAGCTGAGCGCTGGTAAAAAACCCGACTGTGCCTGCCGCTAGCGGCGTTGGGTGATCGCTTGCCCCTTGGCTCATCGATGGGCTAGGTTGCGTCTCGTCGCTGCGCTTCTCCTACGCCTTGCTTGCGGCCCGCTCGCTACGGTTACTTTACCACTTCTGAGGCCTTATCTTGTGTCGACCGCGATGGCCGACGGCCTCACGCCAGTCCACCGTGGGTGGTCATGGGCATGCAGGGGCGTGCGATTGGCGCCAAACATGTTGGGGGTCAGCGGGCAAATCGTTTGGCTGACGGCCTCATAGTCTACCCGATTCGTGACAGGCCTTCGAGCAGCTACGCTACGCAGTTGCTCGGGTGCGCTGTCAGCCTATTCCAAGGAGGTTTTGAATGCCACTGCAGACAAGCAATAACCAGGCTGTTTCCTACCCACACGAGTACTGGTCATCCCGGCTCGGTTTCGTGCTTGCGGCCACGGGCTCGGCGGTGGGACTCGGAAATATTTGGAAGTTTCCTTACATTGCCGGAGAGAACGGTGGTGGCGCATTCGTGCTGCTCTACCTGCTCTGTGTGGCCGTTATCGGCATCCCCGTCATGATGGCGGAGACGCTCATTGGCCGCCGGGGAGGGCAAAGCCCTATTCACAGCTATGCCCTCCTCGCAAGACAGGAGGGTCGTTCCCGCGGCTGGCAGGCAGCGGGTTGGTCGGCCGTCGTCGCCAGCTTGCTGATCCTGTCGTTTTACAGTGTTATCGGGGGCTGGGCGATCGCTTACGTGCTCTATGCCGCGCGTGGGATTTTCGACGGTGTTCAGGCAGACGGCGTCGGCAAACTATTCACCGATCTTCTTGCCCGGCCCGGTGAGCTGCTTACCTGGCATACGGTCTTTATGCTGCTCACGATCTTGGTTGTGGCTCGTGGTGTCCGGGGAGGGTTGGAACGAGCAGTGACCCTGCTCATGCCGCTATTATTCGTCCTGTTGCTGCTTCTCGTCGCTTACGCGGCGCTTTCCACCGAGCAGTTTTTACCAGCCGCTGCATTTCTATTCCAACCGGATGTGAGCAAGTTGAGCGCCGCCGCCGTGCTTGCGGCAATGGGGCAGGCGTTTTTTAGCCTGAGCCTCGGAGCAGGCATCATCATCGCTTATGGTTCTTATCTTCCCAAGGATGTTTCTATCGCGCGTACGGCGACCGCCATCTGTATTGCCGACACGGCGGTGGCACTGCTGGCGGGGCTGGCTATTTTTCCGGAGGTTTTCGCCAGTGGCCTGGAGGCTAGCGCAGGTCCGGGTTTGATTTTTCAGACGTTGCCGATCGCCTTCGGTCGTATGCCCGGCGGTACACTATTCGGAACGCTATTCTTTGTATTGCTTGTCGTTGCAGCATGGACTTCGTCCATTTCACTTTTGGAACCGGCGGTGGAATGGATGCTCGAACACCGGGGGATCGGACGCCAAACATCCGCCTGGATGGTGGGAGCGCTGGTTTGGGCCGTGGGGATAGTATCGGTTCTCTCTTTTAACCTGTGGTCCGATGTGCTGCTCTTTGGAAGGTCGGTGTTTGAATCCCTGGATTACCTGGCCAGCAACATTATGCTGCCGCTCAATGGTCTGCTGTCGGCGATCTTTGCCGGTTGGATCATGGCAAAGGTCGCGACCGAGGAGGAGCTCGCCATGGGCACCGGGATCGGTTATTCCCAGTGGCGGCTGGCGGTGCGCTACATTGCACCGGCCGGGGTGGCGACCGTGCTTTTGTCCAGCTCCGGCGCCATTGCGCTGCTATTCCGATAAATCAAAGAAAAAACATGAGTCTGGTGAGGCGCCGCGCAATCCCGCTCGGGCAAGCGCAGTAATTCTTAAACAGCTTGTTAGCTTAGGGGAGTTGCCTTCATGGTCAAACAGCCAAGCTTTACCGTGGGCATTGAGGAGGAGTACATGCTCGTGGATCGCGAGACCCGCGATCTCATTGGGGAGGCGCCACCGACCATGCTTCCCGCCTGTGAGCAGCTGTTGCAGGGCCAGGTGACGCCCGAGTTCCTTCAATGTCAGATCGAGGTGGGCACGCGAGTCTCGGCGACGCTGGAGGAGGCGCGTCAGGATCTGGCCCATCTAAGAAGGACTGTGGCTGACGTGGCGCGTGATCACGGGCTTGCGGTAATGGCGGCTTCGACTCATCCTTTCGCAAGTTCCGGCAGCCAAAAGCGTACTCAGAAGGAGCGCTATGCGATCATCGCCAGAGACATGCAGGAGGTAGTGCGCCGCCTGGTGATCAGTGGCATGCATGTCCATGTGGGTATCGACGACGACGATCTGCGCGTCGACCTCATGGACCAGGTGAGCTACATCCTGCCTCACCTGTTAGC
>JAGTVB010000158.1 GCA_018224385.1 Gammaproteobacteria bacterium | reverse complement strand
AGTTGGTTTCCTATCTGCAAGACAGCAACAACGCGATAAAACTGGGCGGCAATGCCGTCTGCCTGCTTGCGCTTGTAAAGCACACGGAGCTCACTGGAGATCATAAGCATTCAGCGCTCATGGATCAGCTCGCCAGCGGGATCGAGCACATGCAGGATTCGGCCACTGGTCGATTCAATCATGTCCTTAACTCGCACGATCTCAGCGTCAAGGAGACTTTCCGGATCATTTACTACGACGGTGAGGCTGCATTCGGGCTGATGCGGCTGTACGGACTCACCGGAGACAAGCGCTGGCTGGAAATCGTTGAGAAAGCCTTCGGCTATTTCATCGAAAAGGAACATTGGAAAAGCCATGATCACTGGCTGAGCTACTGCGTGAATGAACTGACAAGACACCGACCCGAGGAACGATACTACCAGTTCGGCATCCGCAATTTCCTGGATCACCTGGATTTTGTCATAGGCCGGATCACGACATTCCCAACCTTGCTCGAACTCATGATGGCAGCGCATGAAATGCTTGAAAGACTGGAAGCAACTCCCCAGCACCGCCACTTGTTGAGCCCGGTCAATCGAAGCAAATTTTACCGTGCGCTGGAAGCAAGAGCACATTACCTGCTGAATGGCTTTTTCTGGCCGGAATTTGCCATTTTTTTCCAGAACCCACAAAAAATTCTTGGAAGCTTCTTTATTCGTCATCACAGCTTTCGCGTTCGCATTGACGATGTTGAGCACTATCTTTCCGGATTTGTTGCCTATTTTCGGCATTACTTGCTTGATAAAGACCCACCTGACCGAGCGAAATCAGAGACCAAAACCGTTTTCCGATACAAAGCACAATCCCCATTGAATATTGACGCAAACCAAAGGAAAGGGGAAAGCACCCAGACTGCGACAGCAACGGCTGTCTGGGGCGGGGACGTAAACCTGGGACGGAGGCAGCACTACCGCACTGAGCAGCTAGGCTATGAAAATGTCCTGGATATACCTGAACTAAAGAATGCGGATTTAGGCATTGTAAACCTGGAGTGTGTTGTGGGCACCCTTGGTGAGCAAGGCATTGATAAAGGCGAAGGCGGGCCTTATTACTATCGGGCTCGCCCGGAAATGCTTGGAATCCTTGCAAACGCACATATTAATGTTGTGACGGTGGCAAATAACCACAGTGGTGACTATGGGCCTGAGGCTCTACTTCAACAAAAGGAAATTCTGAACAAATTCGGTATTGCTAGCGCCGGGACCGGAGACTGCCGATCCTCCGCATTTATGCCTGCCTATTGCCAGGCCGGTGCACTCACCGTCGCTCTATTCGCCATTGACAGTACGCAGCACAGATTTGCAGCCAGCGATGATGAACCCGGAACAGCATTTCTTCCCCTTTCGGATCCTTCCCTATGGCGCGAAACCTTCTCATCACTGATTACGGAAGCCAGAAAGAAAGCAGATCTGGTGTTTGTAGCTGTACATTGGGGCGCAAATCATGCTCGGGCACCTGAGGAGAAAGAGATCAAGGTTGGCCACGCCCTCATAGAAGCCGGGGCTAACGCCGTGTTGGGAGCCTCTGCACATCGATTGCAGGGAGTTGAGATTTTTAATAATAAACCGATTATTCACGATGCCGGTGATCTTCTGTTTGATGCAAAGCGAAACAAGCCACACGATAGCGGCGTCTTGCGCCTGGGATTGAGTCGAGAAGGTCTCCACTGGCTTGATTTTATCCCTGTAGGTGCAGGATTTGGGTTTAGTAAACGCTTACAAGGGGATTCGGCTAAAGCACTCGTTACGCGTTACCAAAAAGCTTGTCAACAACTGGGATCTGTTATGCACTGTCACGGAGATTTCGGTCGTATTGATCTTTTACCATCAGTTCCCAACCTCCCAGATAGGACGGAGCCCACATCAGCGTCCTATAATTTTGATGCACTTAAGCACTTTCAACCCCCAAGCGATTATGGGCAGGCCCCCGGTGTTCCGAAAGATGCTCGCATAGCGCCAGTCACATTTAACAAATTGATTCTGCTCGGCATACGCGTCCGCCCCTATAGAGTAACCCGTCGAAGAATGCTATGGGTCGAAACATGGTGGACGTGTACCCAAGTTCCCAGCGAAGATCTCAGACTTAGCTTGACAGCGGTTCCCGAAGCGTCCATCAACATGCCCGATTGGGGGCGTGGAATGGATCATGACCCTTGTGACTGGATGCAACCTACGAGTCGTTGGCTGCCTGGACATATATATCGTGACTATTACGGCCTTCGCCCTCCAAGAATGCAAAAACTCGAAAACGGCGACCTCCAGCTTCAGGTGAGGGTACTAGGGAGCACGGGGATCGACTTAACGTATAAACATCCGAAAAGAATTAGCGTCGACATTTACGACGTTGAAAGCAGGAAGGCCGGTACGCCGAGTTACTCTGAAAAGCCGCTGAACCGCAACTATCGAACAGACTTCAGGGGGATCGGACTGGAAGTTAAGCCGGGGCAAACCTGGACTGCCGATCAGCTTGCCAGAATTACAGGAGGGACATGGCTGATTGAACCGCCAGAGGGCTGGTCTGTTCGTTCGGTCGTCAACGGAAAAAAGCACATTGACCTTCGTCAGCCCCCCGTTCTTTTTGTTGCCCATACAAACCGCGAACGAGCCTTCCATGAAGGCTCTACCAATCCTGGCACGCGCATTGGGGATCGTCATCTTCTCTTGGGTGGAATCGAGCACCGGCTTACTGGAGCAATCGTAAGCCGGCCCATACATGCCTTGGGACCTAACTTCCCCCTCTTACGGGTCGATGACCCAATCAAAGCCATCATGGAATTAGGCTTCGCCGCCCGGCAACGCTTTGGTGGGCACGTAGTCGCCGTAACTGGGACCACGGGAAAGTCATCCACCGTAGATCTGATCGAGACGTTTTTTGAACCAGATCAATGCCTAAAGACTCAGGATAACTACAACTCGCGCGTCGGCGCTCCTGTTCAGTTGGCGTCTCTAGCGCCCGATCACAAGGCAGCGGTCATTGAGTTAGCCCAGTCAGCTCTGTGGATGCAACGCGGGCCAATCACACGGCAAATAAAACCGACGATCGCCGTAGTTACCGAAATAGGCCTCTCTCAAACTACCCACATGGTGAAAACTACCGAAGATACAGCAAAATGGAAGGCACGCATTTTTGATGGACTAACCGAAGATGGTGTTGCCATAATCGGTGAACATATTTTGCACTTTAATTATGTCTTTGATCAGGCTCGTAAGTATGCCAAACGAATAGTCACTTTTGGCACGAGCAAAAATGCAACTATTAGAATACACCAGAAGCAGGTACAAAATAGGTCAACTCAATTAATGCTTGAAATCAGCGGAGAATCATTTACCGTAACATTGCCATTTACAAGCACCGGAATGCTGAATAATGCCACTGCGGCCATGGCCGTCGCGTACGAGCTTGGTATTGACCTGAATAGTGCAGCAGACAGGATGGCAGGGCGATACGTTCCAGGTGAGGGACGCCTGGAGCAATACAACATAAAAATTGGTGGTAAAAAGGTACGGATAATCGACGACAGCTGGAATGCAACAATATTGTCAATGCTCAATGCATTTTCAGTACTCAAAACCGAGTCAAGTAACTGCCGAAAAATTGCCGTTCTCGGCCGGATTGTCCATCTTGGTGATCAAGCGCAAGCCATGCACGCCTCCTTGGCTGAGCCATTGATCGAGACGGGGGTTGATTTGGTAATTACCCACGGGGAAGAGATGAAATACCTGCGTGAGCAATTGCCAAGTGCAATCCTTGGCTCGCATTTTGACACTGCCCGCGCACTCTTCTCAGAGTTGAAAGCTCAGGCGCAAACCGGCGATATCATTCTATTGAAAGGATCACGTCGGGATTCGGACTTCGGCGATATATCAGCACTGCTTAAAGCAAATAAGATCCAGTGAAACGCCTTTTGCTTATTGCTCTACTGCTGTGCCTCTACGCAGCGGCTGCATCGGAGTCAGATCCGAATTTTTTGGAGTGGAACGCACAGGCGGACAGATCTACATGCCCAGTAGGACGATCAGCAGTATGGGTCAAGCACCAAGAAGGAGAGGATTGCATAAGATATTTTTCTTCCCCTACGGTTAATAACTCCAAATTTGTTTTCATCAGAATGTATGGCGATCGCTCTGCTACGATGAGAAAATCGTTAGAGGATATACCCAACAATACGGTGGAGGCACAGCAAGTAATCGCCGAGCGAAGATCGCGGCAACTTGGACTGCCGGTCATTATTCTAGCCAGGCCCGGCACATATGGCTCCAGTGGGGATCATGGGCAGCGAAGACAAATTAGGGAGTTTCTGGCCTTAAATGCGGCGCTTGATGAAATAAAAAAGAAGTATGAAATAGAGCGCTTTGTCTTATCCGGGCACAGCGGTGGAGCAACAGCTGTCGGGGCTCTATTAACCCTTGGAAGAGAGGATATCGCGTGCGCGATAATGACATCCGGTGCTTTTGGTCTCCTAGAGCGAGCTCAACGGCGTCGTGAGCGCAGAGGGGACCCTCCTGCACCTGACACTGATGGGACAGGCTTGCGAAACCCATATGATCCCTTGGATCATGTTGCTGGTGTAGTTAAGGACCCTGAGCGGAAGATTTTAATCATTGGTAACCGAAAGGACGTCAACACGCCATTTGATTTGCAAATACAATTCAAAAAAGCGCTGTCAAATCTTGGACACCAGGTGAGACTGATGGACTACTCCGCTAAGGAGCCTGATTACCACAACCTTGTAGATGGGATTGGTTATAGCGCAATCCAATACTGCGCGTTATCTAAAGAGCACGCTTCACCTAGCGGAGAAAAGAGATAAAAGGGAGCCTGTTGGACTCCCAAACACGGAGTTGGAGAAACTGCCGTAATACCGACATTTTTTTCTCTTTCTTCAACACAGTAATTATCCTGACAGATTCAGTTGACCGAGACCCCTGGCCCAGTGAAGGCATCGAATCCCATCTCTCGCAGGGCACTCCAATTAGTCTCCTTTAGAACACCCTCTGCAATCATTGTCACGCCCAAAGAGTGGCCCAGTTT
>JAGTVB010000157.1 GCA_018224385.1 Gammaproteobacteria bacterium | reverse complement strand
TGCCGGACACACCCTTGTGGCAAGGCGACTGGCTGCCTACAGATTCTGGGTGTGGTTTTTACCTCTGAATGGTGACACTGACGAAACGATGACCATGGCCGGCTTTCTCCTTCGCGAGGGATTTCTTATACTACGTTGTACACCCGCCGAGGTGGCGAAATCGGTAGACGCGCCAGACTCAAAATCTGGTAGGGGCAACCCTGTGAGAGTTCGAGTCTCTCCCTCGGCACCATTTATAAACAATGCATTACGTTGATTCCGTTGGGACTGTTTCTGGCGTGTATTGATCTGTGTAAGCATAATATAAGCGCCAACATATCACCCCCTATGTGCCACTGGCGGAGTAAAGCGCCGCAATCCTCGGTCGAAGATTCGGTCGAAGATATAGAGGCGTGGTTTCGCAACTCGAGGAGAATCACTATATGGATCTTCCCGTTGAACTGGGGCTTGTGGTGACCATCAAGAAGGAGGGAGGCTGGTATATCTCATCCAGTCCAGCGCTCGACGTGCACAGTCAGGGGCGGACGCAAAAAGAGGCTTTAGATAACCTCAAAGAGGCACTTGAGTTGTTCGTGGAGTCGTGCCTTGAACGTGGCGTGCTTGATAGGGTGCTGAAAGATTGCGGGTTCCGTCCCGGCACCGAACCCAAGAAGGAAGAAGAAGTCATGGTGATTAACGTGCTCATCCCGCCTGTAGCGCAGCATGCCGAGAATCACCCCTATTGATTGGCGGTCGCTCGTGAAAGTATTCGAGGCCGAAGGTTTTACTAAGGTGAGGCAGAAAGGTTCACATATCGTCTTGGAGAAAGCTGGCGTCGCGCGGCCGTTGGTTATTCCAATTTATGACGCGATTGGCATTGCTATCATCAAGAGTAATCTCAAGACCGCAGGCATCTCCAGGGAGAGGTATTTTGAGTTGCTAGAGCAGCTGTAGTCACCCCGCACTTTGACCGCCCCTCCTGGGCTTCTCTTGTAAGCCGCTTAGGCAGAATCACAGCCAATCTAACGTTTTGCATTATAAAGCAGTTAAAGCGCGTTCCGCCCGCCATTTTGCCCAGCGTTTCTTCTGCGCTTCGCTTATGCGGCGAATACCTTCTTCCGTGCGCGGCCCACTGGATCGGTTTTTCTCCTCGCTGTATGGCAGAGCGGTGCCGAGCGTGTGTTTTTTGAGCTTAGCGCTCATCAGCGTGCGCCTTGGGACGTCCAATCCGGTGAGGGTAGAGAGGTGGTGCACGAGACGGTGCCCGACTCGCCCAAGGCGGTAAAAAAAGCCAATCCGGAGCATCGCTATCGGCTGTTATGTATCGCGATTATTCAGCGATCGATCGAGCGCCTATCGCCCGCCCCAAATCCCAGACGTCTTTCGTTCGAGTAAGTGCTTTGCCGGCGCGAGTTGAACGACCGGCGCACCGCAGTTGCTCGCCCGCATCCGAAGAAGGACAGGGACCACCGAATGCCCACGTGTGGCGCCGTGCTTGCAGTGCAACCCTTTGCATCGCTAAAAACTAGTTAAGGGATGCTTTGTGAGCGAGGGACCAGCGTCATGACCTACCGCATTCGTGTCAGTGCTTTTTTTTGCCTCGGCTGCCTGCTGCTGGCTGCTCCTGCTGCGGCAGAAACTGTTTACGTCACCGACATGTTGCAGCTCGGTCTGTATCCCGAGGCCGGTGACCGAGGGCAACCGCTTAAGACACTGCCCAGCGGAACACCTCTTGAGCTTTTGGAACGGGACCGCAATTACGCCCGAGTACGCACGCCAGACGGCACCGAAGGTTGGGCCAAGACGGCCTATCTGGTCGCGGAGAAGCCAGCTCGTGCGCAGTTAGCCGAGCTGCAGACGCACCATCAATCGCTGAGCCGGGAGCTTACCGCGCTGCGAGAGAGCCTGTCTGCGGCGCGCCAGCGCGTAGCGAAATTGGAGGAGCGGGCGGCGTCCTGTACGGCTCTGGCAGGTGAGAGTCAACAGCGACTCACCGCCCTTCACCAGGAGAATCAAGAATTTCGGAACATTCTAGTCGAGCATAAGCGTGCGGTGGCATTACCTTGGCTGTTCGGTGCTACCGGCGTGAGCCTGGTTTCCGGGCTCATCGGGGGCATCTGGTTGCTCGATTATCGCATTCGCCGACGGCACGGGGGGTATCGGATCTATTAACCAGGGAAGGAAACGACCGGATATCCCCATGAGAGGGCGCTCATACGGCAATGTTATCGATAAGGCGTGCGCGACCGAGCCAAGCGGCAGCCAGAATTCGCACGTCTTTGTCATCAGCCTGCGGCAGGCCTAGGTCCACCGCACGCCGCACCACGAGATAATCGGGACGAAGGCCACGCGCTTGGAGCGTCTTGATACCCGCGGCCTCGACGGAGGCCCGATCCGGCGCGCCGCGGCGCAGCGTATCGCGAAGCTCACAGAGGGTGAGATAGAGCGAAGGCGCCGCACGCCGCTGCGCTTCGGAAAGATAGCGATTACGTGAACTCATCGCGAGCCCGTCGCGCTCGCGTATCGTAGGCACACCGAGCACCTCGATCGCCATCTTGAGATCGCGCACCATGCGTCGGATTAGGATCAGCTGTTGGTAATCCTTCTCGCCGAATAACGCCACATCGGGCGCCACGGCGTTAAATAAAATACCGACTACCGTTGCCACGCCACGAAAGAATGTCGGACGAAACGCCCCGCAGAGCACATCGCCCAGCTCCGGCACTTCAATGCGGGTACACCGGGCGGGGCCTTCAGGATAAATCGCCTCAGCTTCCGGAAGAAACAGCAAATCAACGCCACTTTGCTCGAGCTGAACACAATCCGCCTCGACGGTCCGCGGATAAGTCAGAAAATCCTCTCCTTCGCCAAACTGGAACGGATTGACGAAGATGCTGACCACCGTGTAGTCGGCTACCTCCCGGGCGCGCGCCACCAAAGCCAGGTGGCCGGCATGCAGGTTGCCCATGGTCGGCACGAAGGCGATCCGCCGTCCGTCATGGCGCGCCTGGCGCACGCCATGGCGCAGGGCATCGATGCTCTGGGCCGTGTCCATTACTCGAAACAATGCTCCATCGCTGGAAAGGTACCGCCGCGTACGGCGTTCGCATAGGCTTCAAGGGCGCCTTGTATGGTGCCCGCTTCGAGCAAAAAGTCTTTGGAGAAGCGCGGGCGTTTTCCCGGTGTTATGCCGATTAGGTCGTGCAGTACCAGGATCTGCCCGTCGCAGTCGGGCCCCGCACCGATGCCGATGACCGGAATCGACAGTGACTGCGTGATAGCCCGGGCCAAGCCAGCCGGGACGCACTCGAGCACGAGGATCTCCGCCCCGGCCGCCTCCAGTGTGCGGGCATCTTTGAGCATGCCCTGCGCCTGGGCCTCCTCCCGACCTTGCACGCGATAGCCGCCAAGCTTGTGGATCGATTGCGGCTGCAACCCGATATGGGCGCAGACGGGAATGCCCCGAGATGAGAGTTGCCGTACCGTCTCCGCCTGCTCGCATCCCCCTTCGAGTTTAACCATATGCGCAAATCCTTCGCGCATGAGACGGGCCGCATTGTCGAGCGCTTGGGAAGGCGTGGCAAAGCTCATGAACGGCATGTCCACCATGAGCAGGGCGCGCCGGCATCCTCGGGCGACCAGCTGGGCATGATAAACCATATGGTCCATGGTCACAGGCACCGTGGTCTGATGACCCTGGACCACCATGCCAAGTGAATCCCCCACCAGAATCACATCAACTCCAGCCTTATCGATGGAAGCGGCAAAACTTGCGTCATAGGCGGTCAGGCAGACGAACCTCTTGCCCGCCTGTTTCCACTTGCGCAGGGTGGATACGGTCACCGTGCCCGGTGTTTCGGCTGTTTGTGTGCTCACCTCATGAATCCATGGTGTGCGGGTGTCTGTAACGGTGCCGACATCATAATAGGTAATGCCAATGGCCTGGTGTGCACCACGTCGGCGCCTCGGCCACGACTGTTGGTGAAGTCTATCGTGAGTAGGCTCCGGCGCAAACCCCCGGGGCGGCAGGAACGGGCTAAGTGTTGAGGACTTCGAGGCCGTCTCGCGAGAGCGCCGTGAGCAGCTCGTACACGGCCCCCCGGCCCGGTATCAGCAAGCGCGGCGCAATTTCGTACAGAGGATAGAGCACAAAAGGACGCCGGTGCAGATCGGGATGAGGAAGTGTCAAATCGGGGCTTTGCATCTGAACCTCGCCAAACAGCAACAGATCAAGGTCCAGGGTACGCGGGCCCCAGCGTACCCCATGACGTACCCTGCCCTGTTGCTGCTCAATATGTTGCAGACAGCGAAGCAACGCCAACGGCGAAAGCCGGGTTTCGAGCGCCGCCACGGCATTGACAAAATCGGGCTGGGCAGCAACACCGAGCGGCCGGCTGCGATAGAGCGCCGAATGCCGGAGCGATCGCGTATCGGATAGCCGAGCCAAGGCTTCAAGTGCCCGCTGCACCTGCCGGACCGGCTCCTGCAAATTACTGCCGAGACCCACATAGGCCTGAGTCGAATCGCTCGAAACGCCCCCCACGCCGCGTCACTTCCTGTCACGATTTCGAGATGAGCGCCGACGCCGCGGGCGCGCCAGCCTATCCAGCACCTGCTCACGTTGCGCGGCATCGTCAACGTTTTGCAGATCGGTCCACCACTGCGCCTTATCGCCCACGTCCTCACCAGTTTCCGCGCGCAACAGCAAGAAGTCATAGGCTGCCCGAAAGCGCGTGTGGGCCAAGAGCTCCAGGGCCCGCCTCTTCTTGACGTTTACCAGACGTGGCTGCAAGTCCCAGATCTCTCTAATCATGTGGGTGATGCGCCGCGGCAATGCCGTGCGAGTCACTTGCTCGGAGAGCACGAGGCTGGCCGCCATCTGACTTGCGGGCGCATCATGCAGGCCCTGCTGTTGGAGGCTTGCCAAACGATGACGCATCGGCAACCACAGCAACGCGGCAAAGAGAAACGCCGGCGTCACCGGCTTTCCTTCGGCAATGCGGGCATCGGTACTTTCCATCGCCTTGACGACCAGCATGCGACTCCCCAAGCCGGCGTCCTGCTCGAGGCTCGCCTGCACCTGGGGAAACAGGTGCGAAAACACATCATAGTGCTGCAGGAGCTCGAAGGCGCGCACAGCGCATCCGCCATGGAACAGCTTCAGCACCTCCTCGTACAGACGAGCGGGAGGAACCTCGTCGAGCAGATGCGCCAAGGGTGACATCATGGCCTGCGTTTCGGGGTGAATGCGAAAGCCAAGGGTCGCGGCAAAGCGAATCGCGCGCACCATGCGCACCGGGTCCTCTCGGATGCGCACCTCGGGGTCGCCCACCAGACGCAGCGTGCCGGTGCGCAGGTCGGCCATACCACCGGTGAAGTCCGCGACCGAGAAGTCGCGAATATTGTAATAGAGCGAATTAACGGAAAAGTCCCGGCGCCAGGCGTCTTCCTCTAAGGTTCCATAGACATTGTCCCGCAGGATGCGCCCATTGACGGTCATACGCTCACCTTCGGCATCCATCTCCACGCGCGCCCGGAAGGTCGCCACCTCAATCACCTCGCGTCCGAAACGGACGTGGGCCAGGCGAAATCTTCTGCCAATGAGCCGGCAGTTGCGGAACAGTCCCCTGACCTGTTCTGGGGTGGCGTCGGTGACGATGTCGAAATCGTTGGGTTCGCGGCCGAGCAGCAGATCGCGCACCCCTCCGCCCACCAAGTAACCTTCGAAGCCGGCGTTTTTCAACCGATACAAAACCTTCAGCGCGCTTTCGCTAATATCAGCGCGCGAAATGTTATGGGAGGGTCTAGGAATGGTAATCTGGGGGGTCGCGGTGCGTGAATCCTTTGCTGCCACCTGGGACGAAAACTTGAGTCGACTACTCGGGTGCGTATAATACCACTACGTTTAGCCTCGTCTAGTCTAACATTACGCAAACGCTCCCTTCGTCTAGTGGCCTAGGATACCGCCCTCTCACGGCGTAGACAGGGGTTCGAGTCCCCTAGGGAGCGCCAAAACGTCACTCGCGGTGGTCGGGGTGCCATGCGGTCAGGGAAAGCTACTCAACGACGCTCGTTGGTGCTGCCTAGCGGTTGACTACGATACACACGCCGCCGCGCCGTGGATCTCCCGCACCATGCAGCGCACCGTTCGCGGCAACCACGGTATGCACACCACCGAAAAACAGGTTCCGTTCTGGCCAGATCTGATGCTGCGGAAACAGATCGAGCGCCGGGGCAATGCGCGTTAAATTAAATCCCCCCTCCACGCTGAGCAGTCCCTCCTCGTAGTGAATGCGCGGCGCGCAGACACTTTCGGCCACCTCCATGTCAAAGTCGACCAGATTGGACAGCACCTGCAAAATGGCGGTACGAATACGGTTCGAACCGCCCGAGCCTGTGGCGACGGCGTCGCCGTTCGGATCAAGTACGATGCACGGAGCCATCATGGAGGAAATGCGCTGATCAGGTTGCCACCGATGAAAGCCCGAGGGGTTCAAGTCCTGCTCGCCCAGCATGTTATTGAGCATGATACCGGTGCCGGGCACGACATAACCCGAGCCCTCGCCGTTGGAAATACTCAGGCTCGCAATGTTGCCTCGTCCATCTATGATGCTGATGTGAGTGGTACCGCGGCGGCTCTTGGCGCGAGCAGCAAACTGGGCTCGGTAAGGCGCGATACGCTCCGGCGCCAGCAGTTTCTCGGCATTCGGAAAGCCCAGGGCATGGTCCTGCTGTGCCTCCGAACGGGCTTCCTGGGTCAGCTCCAGGACGCTGGCCAATAGAGCCACCTGTTCGGCGGAGCCGAAACCCAACGAGCGCACTTCGAAGTCTTCTAGAAGCTTTAATCCAAAGCCTATGAGCGAACCGCCAAACGATGGCGCGGGATTGGTGAGCACCGTGCTTCCCCTGTAGGACACGCCCAACGGCCGGCGCTTGTAGACTCGGTAATGGGCCAGATCATCCAAGGTCAGTTGCCCGCCGCCCTGCATATCGCCCGCGAGGGCGCGAGCAATTTCGCCCCGGTAGAACAAATCATCGCCCTCGATAGCGAGCATCTCCAAGGCGTCGGCAAGTTCAGGCTGACGTAAACGCTCTCCCTCGCAAACCAGCCTATTGGGATTAGAGGGACTGGCATAAATTGCGCTTGCCTCGGGCGTGTCCTGATAGATGGCGCCGACAATACTGTAAATGTAAGCCTGCAGGCGGTTCACAACGATGCCGTCGAGGGCGCACTGGACGGCTGGCAAAACAAGCTGGCGAAGCGGAATCGAAGCCAGGTCGCGGTGCACCTCGAACAGCCCTCGCACCACTCCTGGCACAGCGATCGCGCCCCTGCCAATGTGGAATTCCTGCCGGGCCGTTCCGAAATCGGCAACGATAGGACGAAAATCGAGTTCCCCCGGGGAGCCACGATTGCGAGGCGTCTGGACGAAAAAATCATACAGTCTGGGCGCACCACCGGCTGGCCGGGCCAACAGAAAGCCGCCTCCGCCCAGAGAAGCGAGCACCGGCTCCGCGACACAGGCGGTGGCCAACGCCGCGAGCACGGCATCAAAGGCGTTACCTCCTTCGAGCAGCACGCTTTCGGCGGCTTGAGCGGTGAGCTCATGCCCTGCTGCCACGACACCCGATGTCTTAATCATCGGCTCACGGTCGGACAGCGAGCATGGGGATGGGCGAGCAACAGCTGGATAAGCTTTGCAAAATTCACAAGCACGCGGTTTGTTTCAAGCAAATAGGCCATGCAAAAACCACCTCTGGGGGTGATCCCGCTCGCGAAAAATCCATAAACGTGTGCCGTCGGGATTTCTCGCCACGAAATAGTCCCGCGCCACACCTTCACCATCCCACCAGCCACTTTCAATCCGCTCCGGACCGGCGGTGAGTTCCAATGCGCCCCCGATCTGCAACCGCTCGTTCATCTGCTTGAGCATTCTCGGCTGTTCCAGCAGCCAAAGAGGACGCGGTAAGGGGGATACAAACGACGGCTTGGGCTTCTCTAAGGCGGCATACCTCCAGGCACGCTCCGGCCGATGATCCGCCACCGTACACAACCCCTGCACTGCACCTGCGCCAAGCCGCACACGCAAGCGCTCCACCAGCAAATAGTCCCTTTCCTTTGGCGTTTCGATAGCACGGAAAAGCGCCGCGCCCGGCGGCGGGGCATCAAGGGGCACGATATGCCGGGCCGTGCATCGAACGGCATCGACAGCGCCAGGAAGCCTGACCCGCTCCAGACGCATGCGCAGCAAATCCAGCAGATGATGAAGATCCCGGGTAGCAACAGAAAGCTCTAGCGCGATGCCGGTGTACTTTGCGTTCCCATGCATCAGCGTAATGTCCAAGCAAAGCACACCGGCAGCGCGAGCCTGTAAAAAGCCCACGAGCTCCAACAGCAGCCTGCGCGCGGCAAAAACTAAACCTTCCATGTCCCAAACCAGGGCCGGCAGAGGCAAACAACGCTCAAATACGGGGGGAGGAGAATAGGGAATTCTGGGATCGGGATACCGATCCAACGCTCGGTCGAGCAACCGTACCAACTCAGTCCCAAGCCGCCGCGCCAGTCCTTGACGAGGCAAGCGGCAACAGTCGCCGAAGCACTTCAGGCCCATTCCTTGCGCCATTGCTGCAGCTGTTTTAGGAAGCGCCATAAGCTCAAGGGGCACCGGATCCAACTGTTTTGCCAAAGCGGCCCGATCCAGGATCATGACTATCCGCGGTTGCGTATTCAGCTGCGCGAGCCACCAGGCCCCTAAGGGCGAGGGAGCAATTGCCATCCGAGCGGTATAGCCAAGCGCCTGCAGCCCGTTGCGGACTTGCTCAAGCAAGGAATCGATGCCTCTAAATAAACGCACACTGCCCTTGACCTCGAGCAAAAGGCCTTGCCCAACCATCAAGCTTACCAACGATGTAAACTGACCGGCCCAGGCGGCTAATCCGTCCAGGGCGGCGCCCTCCCCGATCTCGTCTCGCTTTAACACCTGCAGGCTGGGAATCAAGGTTAGGGCACTGCTTAACGCCATGCCCGCCTGCACCCCCTCTATCCTCGCCGCCTCGCTTGCGGTCACCACGTGAGCACGACTGCGCCGATCGTCAACCACGACCACCGGCCCGGGAAGCGCCCCTCCTCTGCTCAAGGTCTCTAGAGGGAAGTGAGGCAGGTATACCCCAAGCCACAACTGCCTCGCTGCTATCGCTGGGGCGCTCATGGGCGCGCATCGCCTCCACCGATGAGCACCGCACCCCGCCAAGCCTGTCCTTGGCACTTCAGCACCTTTACCTCAAGCCCTTCTCGGGTCGGCGCAAGATGCAAACGTAGCCCCGCTGGGGAAGCATGGTGGGCCGCCCTCGGGGAAAGGAATACCACCGCCCATGCCCTGCCATGCTCCGCCGCAAGCTGGAGTCGCCGCAGCGCACGAGTATTCATGGAGCTCGACCACTGGAGCACGGCACCACAGGCATTCGAGCGCAAAGCCTGCTCCGCAGCCCAGCGTTGCTCGGCATCCGTACGGCCCTGCACTACCAGTACACGTGATAAATCGACTCCATATCCGGTCAGGGCCGGTGCATAGGGGATATGGGGCGGCGCTACCCAGACCAGCCAGCGCCCCTCCCTGCTCAGTTGAGCCAGCGCCCAAATGATCAGCTGCAACTCACCGATTCCTTGCGACCCTGTCAGAATCTCGGTTACCGCACCCATCGGCCAGCCACCGCCCGGTAATTTTTCATCGAGCGCCGGGAAGCCGGTGGGAAGATGCCTGTCGGCAAGGCGCGCATTGGCCGCCCATGGCGAGACGCCAGAATGTCTTAGCAGCGCTTCAATCGATTGCTTCAAAATATTTTTCGATTGCGAATAACGCCCACACCAACACCTTCGATGACGAGAGTGACACGGCGCAGGTCTACGACTATCGGTGGAAAATCCGGATTTTCCGGCATGAGCCGGACCATGTTACCCCGGCGACGGAAACGCTTTACTGTAACTTCGTCCTCTACTCGGGCCACCACGATTTCACCACTTTTCGCCTCCGGCGTGCGGTGTACCGCCAGCAAATCGCCGTCGAGGATCCCGACGCCCATCATGCTCGTACCCTTTACTCGCAGCAGATAATCAGCCCGCGGTCGAAATAGCCGAGCATCGATGCGGTAATAGTCCTGAATATGCTGTTCGGCCAATACGGGGCTCCCGGCTGCCACCTTTCCCACCACCGGCAACCCGAGCTGTTGCGGCATCTCTAACAAGCGTATGCCGCGCGAGATCCCCGGCTGCATCTCAATGACCCCTTTGCGCGCCAAGGCCTTTAGATGATCTTCGGCCGCGTTGGCAGAGCGAAACCCGAGCGCTCGAGCGATCTCTGCGCGGGTAGGGGGAAATCCCTCGGTCTCGATGACCTCCTGAATAAACCTCAAAATCTCTTGCTGACGGTGGGTCAACATGATCAAATCGCCCAATAACTGTAAATATATACAGTTATTTTCTCGTTGCCAAGAAGCACCGAGGTGTCACCCCTTAAGGCTTGCCAAAGATTTCATTCTGCAAGGTGGCGCATCGACCGCAGCCGCATTCCATCAACGCCGCAGCACCATGGGTCCCATTCGATGCCCACCCAACAAATGCACATGCAGGTGATGAACTTCTTGGCCTCCATCTCGGTTACAATTGATAATCAGCCGATAACCACTCTGCGCTATTCCCTCCCGCTCAGCCAATTCCTTGGCCACCAGCAGCATATGGCCTGCGAGCCGTTCATCCTGCTCACCGAGGTCATTGACCGTGGCAATCTCCTTGTTTGGAACGATCAGCAGATGCACCGGTGCCGCCGGATTGATGTCGCGAAAGCAGGTGACCCGATCATCCTGATACACGATATCCGCCGGTACCTCACCCCGAATGATCTTGGAAAAGATAGTCGACATGTCTCACCACCTCCCATTTCCGAGCTTCAGGCCTTTGCTCCCAGCTGCGCTGCGCCGCCGCCACGGCGCACTCTGCTGCCTCAATCGATCGGTATAAGTCCCAATTCCTCCCCCAAAATACGTCGACAGAGTGCTGCTCGCTCTCGCTCCACCATCAGACGCATATCACCCAGCGCGGTGTCCCAGATGGGAAGCAGGCTATGCAAGCGTTCATTCGTGATATAGAAGGCGATCCCCTCGCGCTCAAGCACCATTCGGAGCAAGATTACCTCCTGCTGCGACTGGGGTCGATAAACCTCAACGAAGGTCGGTTCTTCTTGGTGATTCCACCGATCCAAGGAAATCTCCGCAACGCTCTCGTTACACCCATGACGCTCATCGCGCCGTCACCAACCGCCGATTTTAAATTACCTTTCCTGGATTCAGGATATCGAATGGGTCGAGCACCTGTTTCAAATCCCTCATGAGTCTCCGCTCCAGCGGCGATTTGTAATGTTGGACTTCTTCACGCCGTAAGCGTCCGACACCGTGCTCGGCACTAAAACTACCGCCCATCCCTACCGCGATGTCGTAGATGCCACGGCTGAGGCGCTCCAGGTCCGCCAATGGCACTCTCCCCCGTTCTCTCGGGGTGGCGCTCAGATTGAAATGAATATTGCCGTCGCCGAAATGACCAAAGGCGGTCGCCAAGATGTCAACCCGACTCCCGAAAACCAAGCGCTTGGCTTGCTTTAAGAACGTCGGGATATGCTCGAGCGGCACCGAAATATCGTGCTTGACAACCACTCCGAGGCGGCGCTGCGCCAGGGGAACCGACTCGCGCAAGTGCCAAAATGCGCGCGCCTGTTCAAGGCTCGCCGCGATGACCGCATCGACCACCTCGCCTTTTTGCATGCCAGCCGACAGGACTGCCTCCAGACATTGACCCAAATCGTCCCCGGCGCGACTGGCCGCGAGCTCCAACAGAAGGTAATGATCGTGGGGTTTAGAGAAAGGATTTCTCCCCGCCGGCGTATAGTCGATGGCGAGCGCCATGCTGGTGCCGTCGAGGTATTCGAACGCCGTGAGGTGTTCGCCCACCAGCACCGTCATTCGACCGAGCAGCTCCATGGCAGCAGCAGGCGTGGCAACGCTTACCAGAGCCGTCTGCACCTGCCGCGGCCTCGCCACCAGCTTTAGCACGGCGGCGGTAATGATGCCCAGCGTCCCTTCCGAGCCTAGAAATAGCTGCTTCAAATCATAGCCCGAATTGTCCTTACGCAACCGTCGCAGGCCATCCCAGATCTCGCCGCTGGCAAGCACGACCTCCAAGCCAAGTACCAGGTCACGGGCGTTTCCATAGCGAAGGGCGGCCGGTCCGCCGGCATTGGTCGCAAGATTGCCCCCGATTTGACAGCTGCCTTCGGCGCCAAGGCGTAAGGGAAACCACAGACCGCGGGTTTCAAGCTGCGCCTGCAGGTGGCCCAACACGCACCCCGCTTCCACCGTGGTGGTCAGCCCAATTGCATCCACGGCGCGAATTCGCTTCAGCCGCGTGAGGGAGAGAATGATCGGGGGGGCCCCCTGGGGGCGCGGCACACCTCCGCCGACGAGCCCGGTGTTGCCGCCTTGAGGAACCACGGCGACACGCAGCTCATAGCAAACCCGCATGACCTCGGCAACCTCACTCGTACACGCGGGACGCACCACCAGCGGCGATTGCCCGCCCCGACAGCGATCGCTGGCGTCGCTCAGGTACGGTTCGATTTCTTTAGGATCCGCCGTATACCCAGACGCGCCAACAATCTTTTCGATGCGTTTCAACAGGGACCGAGCGACCGAGACCCGAGACATGCTCGTCGTTAACCTTCGATGTCGGGCAGGGGCGACCGGGGAGCGCCAATCAGCTTCCCCGCCTGAGAAACCATTGTGAAAATGCCGCGCGCCGCAGTTGCAAGCCGCACGGCGGCGAGACAAAATCGTCAGGAACGATTTTGAACGCCGCAAGCCCGGCTCCGCAAGGGCCAGCCCAGGGCTGGGGCGAGTAAACCGGCATGCACAGGAGAGTACACGAGAACGGCAAGCGGCGGCGCAATGCCGCCGCGCAAGCGGAGTCGTCTTGAAACGGCTTCAAAACAACTTTTGACCGCACCGCTTAAGCGTTGCACGAAGAACGGGGATTCAAACAAGCCGCCTTACGCCCTCCGAGCGTGAACCCAGGGGAAGTGCGCTTGGAACTGCGCGATCAGGGGCGGCCAATCAGCGGACCAAGCCTAGCGACCCACGAGAAGTGCCGACTTCCGAGGCACTAGGCTAGCCCAACTGCGCTCTCGACCAACCGCGTTGTCAGTTATTCTTTGCACCCTGGTCGACCCAGGTCTTTAGGGTGGCGATCTCCTCCTCGGTCAACGGTTCTTTGCCGTGCGGCATCTGAATCGACGGATCGGCTCGCCCTTCGACCAACATGATCAGTGCGCTCGTGAAGCTGTCCTCCGGCTTAATGACCGATCCGAATTTCGTACCTTCCATCAGATCCTCGTAGCTCGCCATGCTGAAGCCGCTGGCTTCATAGCCGGCTGCGCCCTCTACATGGCACTCCACACAATTTTTTTCCAAAATAGGGCGGACATCTTCGCTGTAGCTGACTTCGGGCTCCTCGGCACGCTGACACCCCCATACAAAAACAAGGCAAAGTCCCGCAAGCAATCCCCCCCTAAGCATTGTTTTTTTCATGGTTTTTTCCTTAACCCGTTCGGGTAGCACTCAATTCATGGTCGCCCAATCAGCCGGTCCGGGCTGAAAAAGCCCCGAACAAGCACCACGCTATCATAAGAGACTCCCGTACCGCCCTCAAGAGAGTGAACCGTCTTGCGCGCTCCCTCGATGCGCTCCATCACTTAATCACAGGGGTGGCGCAGCATGATCGTATCCGCCCGATCCGGCCCGGTGGAAATCACATCCACCGGCGTCTCGGTTAGCTGCTCGATACGGCGCAGATAAGCCTGAGCCTGCTGCGGCAATGCCTCCCATTGACGAGCGCCAACGGTGGTCCCCTTCCATCCTGGCAAATCAAGGTAAATCGGCTCACACTCGGCCAGCGCCTCGGCGCCAACAGGCAGTGTCGAGCGTTCCGCGCCCTGATAACGGTAGCCGACGCAAATCCGAATAGGATCCAGCCCGTCCAGGACATCGAGCTTGGTAACGCAGAGCCCGGTAATCCCGTTGACTTGAATGGAACGATGCAAAGCGACCAGGTCCAGCCAACCGCAGCGCCGCGCGCGCCCTGTGGTCGCACCAAATTCTCGACCGCGATGCCCGAGGTATTCGCCGATGTCATCGAACAGTTCCGTGGGAAACGGACCGCGGCCCACTCGCGTGGTGTACGCCTTCGTCAAACCCAGGACATAGTCGAACATCCGAGGTCCGACTCCGCTGCCGCTCGCGGCAGCCCCAGCGGTCGTGTTCGAGGAAGTGACAAAGGGGTAGGTCCCATGGTCGACGTCGAGCAGAGCGCCCTGGGCCCCCTCGAACAAAATCCCGCCGCCACCTTTATGAATCTCAAGAAGGCGTGCTGGCACGTCGTCCACCAGCGAGCAGATCGGGCCGGCAATCTCCATTGTCTCCCCCAAAACCTCCTCGTAGTCCACCGGATCGACACGGTAATAGTGGCGCAGCATGAAATTGTGGTAGTCGAGGACCTCCCGGAGCTTGGCGGCGAAGCGATCGCCATCGAATAGATCACCCACGCGCAGCGCCCGCCGCGCCACCTTGTCCTCATAAACCGGCCCGATGCCCCGGCCAGTGGTGCCGATGGCCGATTCGCCCCGCAAGCGCTCCCGCGCCTGGTCCAATACGATATGGTAGGGCAGGATGAGCGGGCACGCCTCGCTTATCCGCAGGCGTTCACGAACGGGAACGCCACGTTCTTCCAGCATCGCCAGTTCATCGAGCAAGGCAGGCGGTGAGACCACCACGCCATTGCCGATGAAGCAGCTAACGCCCGCGCGCAAAACACCGGACGGAAGCAGATGAAGCACGATCTGCTGACCGCCGGTAACCAGCGTGTGGCCGGCGTTGTGACCGCCCTGAAATCGAACCACGGCCGCCACGCGATCGGTCAGCAAGTCGACCACCTTGCCCTTTCCTTCATCGCCCCACTGGTTCCCGATAACGACTACGTTCCTACCCATTCACTGAGTCCTGTTTTCGGCGATAATCCGACGGCGTGCTCACTGCTGCTGTTCCGGCCCCGGGCCTACCCGCGGATGGCCAACCGCCCTTATCACCCAGGTTCCAGCTTCGCGCCTCAATGTACGGTCGCATCCGAGCTCCCGAGCCGCCACCGCCTGCCCGGGCAAAGCATAGATCACGCGCTCACCCGAAGCGCGCAGCGCGCGCACCCGGTGTCTCAGCTCGGCTTCGGGAGCATAGGGCGCCAAAATTCCACCTCTCGTTGCCCTTGGCGCATCCTCCGATTCCTTCGCCAATCTCACCAAGGCTTTGAGATCGGTGCTAAATCCCGTAGCGGCACGCGCCCGTCCAAATACTTTACCGATGTCGTCATACCGCCCACCGCGAGCGATTTCCTGACCGTGTTCCGGAACGAAAGCACCAAACACCACGCCGGTGTGATAGTGATACCCGCGCAACTCCGCAAGATCAAAATGCAACGGCACCTCGGGGATCCACCGGTGCAGCTGTAGAGCCAAATCAACCAGGCGATCCAGCTCCTGCTGCACCTCCTCGCTGGCCTGCACCAGGCACGTCCTCGCCACCGACAGGACCTCTTCGTCACCGTTCAAATCGATGAGGCCGGCTATCATCCGCCGCAGCGGGTCGGGGATGACCAGCGCCGCCAGCAACTCATCGACATCGCCGCGCGCCTTGCGCTGCAGCGCATCGAACACCCTCGTCTCGTCCTCTGCGCTCAGACCCGCCTGCCTCACCAACCCACGATAAATTCCGACATGACCGATATCGAGATGTACACGCTTGACCCCGGCTGTTGCCAGCGTCTCCAGCATCAGGGACAAGATCTCCACGTCACTCTCAATGCCCGTGTGGCCATAGAGTTCGGCCCCCACTTGGAGAAAGCTGCGTGAGCCCGAGATCCCATCGGGGCGGGTGTGCAGCACGGTGCCTAAATAGCACAGCCGCACCGGAATGTTGCGCTTGAGATGATGCCCATCGACGCGCGCGGCTTGCGGTGTCATGTCGGCCCGCACACCCATGAGCCGCCCGCTGATCTGGTCCGTCAGCTTGAAAGTCTGCAGATCGAGATCACTGCCCGTGCCGGTAAGTAGGGACGACAGATACTCGATGATCGGAGGGATGATCAGATCGTAGCCCCAGCTGGCAAAGACATCGATGAGATTGCGCCGCACCCGCTCCAGGCGGGCCGCCTCCTCTGGCAAGATTTCTTCGATGCCGGCTGGCAGCAGCCACGGCTCACTTCCGACCATGTTTAATGGATCAAGTACAGCAGCACCACGCCCAATACCATGCTGGTAAGGCCTGTGAAACGCAACGCATTGTCGTTCATCTGCGAAATCAGCAATAGCGCCCGGCGCAAAGCCTCTGGGCTCAGGAAGGGCATAACCCCCTCGATAACCAACAGCAGCGCAACGGCTACCAACAGATCTTGCCACATCAACGTGCTTATTCCCGATCTCAGACCACCCCAAGGGACAAACCATCACGTCCATTAACAGCCGCAACGCGGCCGCTACGATAAATGGCCGTCATTCAGGCAGTTCAAGCGGTCCAGTAGAATTCCTGCCTTGAGGATTCTTGAAGTACTTAAAGAAGTCGGTGGTAGGCTCCATTAAGATCAGGTCCGACTTATTGCTGAAAGTCCTTCGGTAGGCGCCAAGACTTCGATAGAGAGAGTAAAACTCCGGGTTTTGTTTAAATGCATTGGCGTAGACCTCCGCTGCCCGAGCATCCCCCTGACCGCGCATTCGTTGCGCATCACGCTCGGCCTCCGCCAGCATCACCTCGCGTTCCCGGTTGGCCTTGGCGCGAATAATAGTGGCCGCCTCTTCGCCGCGGGAGCGGAAGTCCTTGGCCACTTCTTCACGTTCCGCCGACATTCGTTGGTAGACCGAATTACTGACCTCCTCCGGTAGATCGATGCGCTTGATGCGCACATCGATGATGTCAACGCCCAGTGTCTCGGACGCACCCCTCACCATCGACGTCAGGATGCCCATAACCTCAATGCGCTGACCAGAGACCACATCGTTCAGGGTGCGTTTACCAAACTCATCACGAAGCCGCTGACGCACAAAGGCCGAGATGCGGTCCGAGGCGACGATGGGACTGCCGCCCGTCGCGGTGTAAAAGCGCTCCACATCGCCAATCCGCCATTTGACGAAAGAATCAACAAAGAGGTTTTTCTTTTCGCTGGTGAGGTACAGCTCCGGTGGCGCATCCATGTTCTGAACACGCCCGTCGAGCTTCTGTATGTTTTGTATGAAGGGCACCTTGAGATAGAGGCCCGGCGTGTAATCGGCGCGAACGATTCGCCCCAGCTGAAACTTGATGGCGCGCTCGCGCTCGTCCACCGTAAACACGGAAAGGAGAGCGACGATCAGCAATCCCGCGATCAGTATCAAAATTGCCTTGCCTTGCAGCATCATCGGCCCCTCCCTCGCAGATCGAGACGTTCCCTGCCGGTATCTTCGAAACGGCGGCGATCTTCAGCCATCGTGTCGGATTCCTCCGTATTCGTCATGCCCCCCCCGGCTTGGTCGCGCTCACGCCCACCCATGAGCTTGTCCAGCGGCAAGTAGATGAGGCTATTGCCCCCCTGCACATCGACCATGATCTTGCTGGCATTGCTCATTACCGATTCCACAGCCTCTATGTACAGGCGCTCGCGGGTCACTTCCGGCGCCTTGCTGTACTCCCGCAAGACGTCGAGAAATCGATCGGTCTCACCGTCGGCGGCAGCCAGTACCCGCTGCTGGTAGGCCAGGGCGCGTTCACGTATCGCGTTGGCATCACCACGCGCCTTCGGAAGAATGTCCGCCGCATAGGCGCGCGCCTGGTTCTTGGTCCGCTCTTCGTCTTCGCGCGCCTTCACCGCATCGAAAAACGCCTCCTGGACCTCCTTGGGTGGTTGTGCGCTTTGCATATTGACACTGGTCACATTGATCCCAGCGCCATAGCCATCGATGATGCTCTGGATCAATGATAGCGCCTCCGACGCCACCGCATCGCGACCCTCGGTGAGCACGAAGTCCATCTTACTCTTGCCCACGATCTCGCGTACCGCCGACTCGGTCGCCTGACGCAGTGTCGTGGTCGGATCGACCACGTTAAACAGGAAGGCGCCGGGATCGTTGACGCGATACTGTACCGTGAACTTCAGATCGACGATGGCCTCATCTTCGGTCAGCATCAGGGATTCATGCGGCACGGAACCCCGGCCGGCGGGCGTGGAGCGAAAGCCGATGTCTTCGCTGCGGACCTGTTGTACGTTAACCTTTTCGACCGTTTCCACCAGGGATGGCGCCCAATGCGGTCCCGGCCCAGTGGTGCGCACGTACTTTCCAAAGCGCAACACCACACCTTGCTCCGGTGGTTTAACGATGTAAATGCCGGTAATGATCCAGCCGATCAGCACCAGCAGCGCAATAAGAACAATGCCTTTTTTGCCACCGCCGAACAGCGCGCCGCCCCCACTACTGGGGCCGCCGCCCGACTTGCCTCCGCCGAAAATACGGCCAAGGCTCGCCTGTAGCTTGCGAAGCACCTCATCCAGATCGGGCGGGCCGCCCTGCTGGCCACCGCCACGCCCGCCGCCCCATGGATCCCTATTTCCGTTGCCGCCAGGCTGATTCCAAGCCATCCGCATACCTCATATCATGCTGTCACTCTATCGAGTTTGCCCCAAGCACGAGCGCGCTGCTGCGCCGGCCGCGCGTTTACCTGCTTCGTGCCCAGGAACCCAAGGGGCCGTGGGCAGAAAACTCCCCGCTACCGCGAATGTTGATCGTGATCTGTCGACGCGTCTTCTCGGGCAAGAGCACGGTGGGCAAGATTGGAATTGTATGTCTTAGGCAACTTAGGCCGCAATACAAGACTGATCCAATCCTTCACTGCGGCACAACTGCTCCAGCGAGGCGCGCGGAATTTCCACGTCAAGCACCCAGGCGCCATCGGCTTTTTGCCGTTCTCCGTGCACAACCCCCAGCGCATAGAGCCGCGCTCGCAACTTTCCCGCGCTGGGGGGCAAACACAATTGCCGAGACACTGTCTGCGGTGCGCAATGCTCCGCCAGGGCCTGCAGAAGCAGGCCTTCCCCTTCACCGCTCTCAGCGGACATCAGAATCCGCCGCACTTGCCCGTCGGGTCCCCGCTCGATGCCGGGTTGCAACCGCGGATCGAGATCGATTTTGTTATGAACCTTGATCTGCGGGATCTCGGCGGCGCCGATCTCCGCGAGAACCTTGTTGACTTGTTCTACCCGCATTATCCGTCCAGGGGAAGTGCTGTCAATCACGTGCAATAACAGGCTGGCGTTGCGGGTTTCCTCGAGGGTAGCCCGAAAGGCCGCTACCAACTCATGGGGAAGATGCCGAATGAAGCCCACTGTGTCCGCAACGATGATGCTTTGCCCACCGGGCAACGGCAAGCGACGCAAGGTCGGGTCCAAAGTCGCGAACAGCTGGTTGGCTGTTTGCGCGTGGGCACCGGTCATCCGATTGAAGAGGGTCGACTTACCGGCATTGGTATAGCCCACAAATGAAACCACCGGCACGGATGCCTTACGGCGGGCTCGACGGCTGAGGTCGCGTCGATTGGCCACCTGCGAGAGGCGTCGGTTGATTTGCTTGATGCGCGCGCCGATCAAACGCCGGTCCGTCTCTAACTGGGTCTCTCCTGGACCCCGCAGTCCGATACCCCCCTTTTGCCGCTCGAGGTGTGTCCATCCGCGTACCAAGCGGCTCGCCAAGCGGCTCAGCTGAGCGAGTTCCACCTGCAGCTTACCCTCGAAGGAGCTCGCCCTCTGCGCAAATATGTCGAGAATCAGGCCAATCCGGTCCACCACGCGGCAGCCGAGCAACTGCTCTAGATTGCGCTCCTGGGCCGGACTTAGCTCGTGGTTCACGATGACCACGTGCGCATCCAGCTCTAAAATGCGGGTGCGGATCTGCTCTGCCTTACCGCGCCCAATAAACAAGCGCGGGTCGGGGGCCGACCGCGACGCCGTCAGGCAGGCAACTGGCCAAGCACCTGCCGACTGCACCAGCTGCTGAAGCTCCTCAAGATCCTCGTGTATGCGCTCTTGCGGTAACTCGACGTGCACGAGCAACGCCCGTTCCAGCGTGCGCGGTGATTCACTCAAAGTACGACTTACCCATAGCCCCGGATAGTTTACCCCCGATCGCTGTCCTCGCCCACATCATCCGGCCTCGGCAGCTTGACATTGCGTGACGGCACCACAGTCGAGATGGCATGCTTATAGACCATTTGGCTGACACTGTTCTTCAGCAGCACCACAAACTGATCAAAGGATTCGATTTGCCCTTGCAGCTTGATGCCGTTGACCAGAAAGATGGACACTGGCACACGCTCTTTGCGAAGGGTATTCAAGAACGGATCCTGGAGCGACTGTCCTTTACTCATCAATTTTTGCTCCTTAAGAAATGATCTTAAGTCGTTGTTTTTAAATAAAAGTTGCCCGACCGTCCCTAGCCATGGCTGGGAAAATAACCCAATCGGCGCAACCTCTGATCCTCCTGTCCCACCGAAAAAAAATCAACCATTTCCCAAACCGTTGTGTCCGGTGGCATTCGTGATCGCTATTCTCTAACCGGCCACTGTCAGGAGGCATGCCGAGGCAATGGGCTACAAACCGCCGGGGCTGAGGAATATAAATGATACAATACCTTCACATCGTCTTAGGGTTCCCGCTTGCGCCCACGACAGCGGAAAAAACGCCCATCCCCTTTCCCTTACCTCATGTTGTCCGCAAAACTCGTGAGCGCGGGTGACTCAACTCTCGACGGCGCCACCCGACAGCGGCGTCGGCGGCTGCTCGCTGCTCGTCTCGCGAGCGGATGGGTGTCGTCGCTGCCCGCCATCCGCCTTGTGCTCGGGCCGCTCGCTACAGTTTTTTCACCGACGCTGAGGCGTAATCACTTACCCGCTCCACCACCTGCCGATCATAGGCGTCGAAGCGCTGCGCTCCCGATTCGCATCGAAGCCAGGTGAGCTGGCGCTTGGCAAGTTGCCTGGTCGCGGCGATCCCGCTGCTGACCATCGCCCGGTAATCGGTGGCGTCCGCCAGGTAGTCGCAAACTTGCCGATAGCCGACCGCACGCATTGCGGGCAGCTCGCGATCGACCTGCTTTTGCTCAAGCAGCCGCATCACTTCTTCCACCAGCCCACCGGCCAGCATGGCCCGAAAACGTTCGGCAATACGGGCGTGCAGCAAGGGCCGATCCAGCGGATCGAGAATAATCTTTACAATCGGCCCATGCCAGCCCGGCTGCCGGTGCTCGGCCAACCACTGCGTCAGCGTGCGCCCGGTCACCTCGTAGACCTCCAGCGCACGTTGGATTCGCTGGCCGTCGTGCGGATGGATACGTGCCGACGCCGTTGCGTCAACCCTCGCCAAGCGGGCATGCAGCGCTGGCCAGCCCTCCGCCGCCGCTTCCCCGGCCAGGCGCGACCGCACCCGATGATCCGCCGACGGTAATGCGGAGAGCCCGGGCCACAGCGCCCGAAAGTAAAGACCACTGCCGCCCACCAGCAGTGGAATGCGGCCCCGTCCCCTTATGACATCAATTTCGCGTTGGGCATCGCGCGCAAATTGGGCTGCCGAGTAAATCTGATTGGGTCCGCAGATATCAATAAGCCTGTGAGCCGCCTTGGCGAGCACCTCGGGGGGAGGCTTGCCGGTGCCAATGTCCATCCCGCGGTAAACCATCGCCGAATCGACGCTGATAATCTCCACCGGCAAGCGCGCAACCAGCTCGACCGCAAGCGCAGTCTTGCCAACAGCCGTTGGCCCCATCAAAAATATCAGCGGGGGGGCGTCAGCTGCATCGCTCCTCCCGCCTTCAGAAGCTCGTCCCGGCATTACCGCGCTCGCCATCGCGCCGCCGCGCCGCCGACATTATCCTGCCGAAAAAGCTGTGTGATCTCATCAATAGATAATTGGACCCAACACGAGCCGGAAGAGTTGCGCGCAGAGGCAAGGTCAATGGCCTCGATTTCACGCAGCAAAGCGTTCATCTCCGGCACCGCCCGCGGCGGCGGTATCCCAGCCACTCCGTGGGTAGCCATCGCGAGCAGTACCGCACCCGCAGGGAAGATGTCTTCGTCAGGAGGATGACGGGCCCCCAGGTGTGACAGTACCTCACGAATCAATTTAGACAGATCGGCCCCCTGCACCAGGCTGGGGATCTGGCACACCAAAAGTGCCTCAGGCCCGGCACAGCGCAGCTCAAAACCGAGTTTTTTGAGTAGCGTTCGCGAATCCTCAGCCGCTCTCATCTCGTCAGGGGCCACCGGCAACGAGACGGGCACCAGCACGGGGCGCGGCGGGATGAAGCCTGCTTGGTAGGCTTGTACCAACTGCCGGTGAACCACTCTGCCGAGCGCCGCCCGCAGGTCAACCAGAACCAGTCCCTGAGCGTTCTCGGCCAGCAGATAAGATCCTGCTTTGAGCTGACCCAGGGCATACCCCAAAGGCGGCATGGGCGGCGGGCCGGGCGCGCGGGCGCCTTCAGGGGAAATACCGCCGAAGCCCGGCGATGGGCTGCGCCAAACCTCCTGCGACACCGCACCATTGAGCCTCCCGGCAGTAGTGATGCCAAACGCTGACGGCCCGCCTTCAGCCAATGCGCTACCGTCCGAGATTGCCGGCACCTCTGGACGTTGCGCTGGCATCATGGTGTAAGCCGTCCCTGCCGAAGCGCCTGCCAAAGCTCTGGCCAGGCTGCGCGACAGGAAGTCATGCACCAGTCGCCGGTCCCTAAACCGGATC